>DATHPL010000155.1:0-3295 GCA_035483915.1 Bradyrhizobium sp. | reverse complement strand
CGGCCGGTGATCGCAGCAAGCGCAATCGCGACATCCTCGACTTCTGCCGCGAACAGACCGACCGTGTCGAGCGTCCAGGAAAAGCATTTGACGCCGACCGGCGGCAACAACCGGTACGACGGCTTGATCGCGGCCACGCCGCAGAACGAGGCCGGACGGATCACCGAACCGCCGGTTTGTGTGCCGACCGCAAGCGGAATCATGCCGGCGGCGACCGCCGCGGCCGAACCGGACGACGATCCGCCCGGGGTGTGGCCGAGGTTGCGCGGGTTGAGCGTCGGCGTCGGATCGTTCGCGGCAAAGGCCGTGGTGGTGGTCTTACCGACGACGGTGGCGCCGGCCTCCTTGAGCAGCATCACGATCGGCGCGTCGGCGCGCGGCTGGTTGCCTTTATAGATGGACGGCGCGCCCATCTCGGTCGGCAGGTCGGCGGTATCGACGATGTCCTTGATGCCGACCGCAATGCCGCGCAACGGACCTTTTGCCTGCGCCTTCGGATTCTTGGTTCGGTTCACAAACGCTTTGATCGTCCCCTCATGTTTGTCGATCGCGGCCAGCGACTCCGCCAAGGCGGCTTCGGGCGTGAGCGCGTCCGCTTCGATGCGGCGCAGTTGGTCGGCGAGCGATATCATCGGCGTTTTCCTTCGTCATGTCCGGCGTCATACCGGACAGCCCCGTCTTCGGTCTGAGACGTAGCAAGACGTGGATGGCCGGGACAAGGGGCGGCCTGACGATGGCTGGGTTGCGGGGGATGCGGCTGATGCGGGCCACGCAGGTGTTATGGCGCAGACGCCACCGGGCGCTACGCATGATGCCGGACCGTTATCCACTACCTATAGTTTAGGAATTGCCACTCCTGAGATATCCTGCCGAGGGGGCAAATCATGGTTTCAATTCAAGAACGCGCCAACGCCTTTCTGGATATTCTTGACCGCCCAATCCCGAAAATCCTGCTTGGATGCTGGGGAGCAATCGCAACGTGGGACACGTTCGTATCTCAGTTCATTCCAGAGGAAACTGCCAAGAGCTTTCCGAAGGCCCATCAGGTTATCTCCATGACCTATGGATGGCTTTCAATACAGACGTGGCTCCTAATCGGAGCCGGCATCGTCGTCGTGACATCCTTAGAGTATGCAGCGCGACACAAGTGGCGGCTGGCGTCGGTGACTGGCGAAGTTGGAAGCATCCCAAAGCGTGACGGCGCGCGCCCGATGCTGGTTGCTTTCTGGTTAGCGGTCACCGTTTTGATAGCCATTATTTGGCTGCTGGATTCGACGCATTGGTCATCTAGCAAAGATCAAAAGATCGCTACGCCACCAAAGCCACAGGCCTCTACAGCACCCGCGCCATCAGCAAGCCCAGCGCCGTCTACACCTACCCCAACTCCGAAAGGACCGTGGGTTTCCAATGAGGAAATTGAAGGCCAACGCAAGTTGGGACGAATGTTGTTGATTTATAGCCCTCAAGAGTTGTTTTCGATGTTTGAAGGAGGCCAGAACTTAGGGACTTTTGAGCTGAAATGGATAAAAGTCGAAGGGCCGACTGCTACACTTCCCGTCGTTATGAAAATCCAAAATAAGGATTATTATCGCGTCGATCTTAAACTAGACGCGGTAGGTTGGAATCGTGGAGCTATCGCCGCATTATTTGATTCAAAAAAATGGGGGGATACACTCATCAACATAAGGCTTGGAGGAAAGCTTCGAGCGATATGCCAATACATTGAAATTGATCATTCGAAAATCAATCCGTCTTACGAAATGTATCTGGATACGATTTTTGCTTACAACTGTGAGCCATTCTAGCAACGCGCTCAGGTTGATCCATTCTTGGGCATCGAGGAGCAAGCGTGGACGACATTTTGAAAAGCACCAGTCTCACCGACGCCGAGCGCATCGACCGCTTGCGGCTGATCCGGTCCGACAATGTCGGGCCACGGACGTTTCGTTCGCTGCTCCGTCACTTCGGCAGCGCGCGGGCAGCGCTGGAGCGGCTGCCTGATCTGGCCCGGCGCGGCGGCGCCTCAAGGCCGCAACGCATTTGCAGCGAGGCAGACGCCCGCGCGGAGATCGCCGCATCGGAAAGACTCGGCGTCCGCCTGATCGCACCTGATGAAGACGGCTATCCGCCGCGGTTGGCGATGATCGACGACGCCCCGCCGCTGCTTGGCGTGCGTGGGATCCGCGATGTCCTGATGCGGCCGATGATCGCGATCGTCGGCTCGCGCAATGCGTCGGCGGCCGGCTTGAAATTCGCGCAAATGCTGGCGCGCGATCTTGCTGACGCCGGCTTTGTCATTGCCTCAGGGCTCGCTCGCGGCATCGACCAGGCGGCGCATCGCGCGTCGATCGAAGGCGGCACGGTGGCTGTGCTCGCCGGCGGCCACGACAAGATCTATCCGCCTGAACATGTGGATTTGCTTTCCGCTCTCCTCGACCATGGAGCCGCGATTTCCGAAATGCCGCTCGGCCACGTGGCGCGCGCCCATGATTTTCCACGGCGCAATCGCCTGGTCTCCGGCGCTTCGCTCGGCGTGGTCGTGATCGAGGCCGCGGTGCGGTCGGGCTCGCTGATCACCGCGCGCTTGGCCGCCGAGCAAGGCCGCGAAGTCTTCGCCGTGCCAGGTTCGCCGCTCGATCCGCGCGCCGCCGGCACCAACGGCCTGATCAAGCAGGGAGCGACGTTGATTACGGAAGCTTCTGACGTGATCCAGGCAGTCGAGCCGATCATGGGCCGGCCGCTTGACTTGCGCGAGGACGACAGCGAGCCGCTCGCGCCCGACCCCGGCGCGCCCGAGCGCGAACGCATCGTCAACCTGTTGGGACCGACGCCGATCCTGCTCGACGACCTGATCCGCCTGTCCAGCGCTTCACCGGCGGTGGTGCGTACCGTGCTGCTCGAACTCGAACTCGCGGGCCGGCTCGATCGTCATGGCGGCGGATTGATTTCGCTGATCTAGAGCCTAATTCGCAGTCTAATTCGTCTGGCGTCGATCGAACTTGCCGCGCGCGGTCTCGATTTCGGTCTGATGCGTCATGGCCCATTGGCCAAGCGCTCTCACCGGCTCGCTCAAGCCGCGCCCGAGATCGGTGAGCTCGTAATCGACCCGCGGCGGAATGGTCGGGAAAACCGTGCGCGTGACCAACCCGTCGCGCTCCAGTCCGCGCAAGGTCAGCGTCAGCATGCGCTGCGAGATGCCGTTGATCAGGCGCTTGATCTCGTTGAAGCGTTTTGGGCCGTCGAACAGCATCATGATGACGAAGACGCTCCATTTATCGCCGACGCGCGCCAGCAC
>DATHPL010000154.1:0-3355 GCA_035483915.1 Bradyrhizobium sp. | reverse complement strand
CCGTCGCCAGCGCCCGGGCGATCTCGACCAATCGGCGGTCGACATGCGGCAGCGTCGCGGCCAGTCTTGTGTCCGGTCCGGTAAAGCCAACGAGCGCCAGCAACGCGCGCGCCAAATCCGCCGGCGCATCGCCGCGCCAGCCGCCACGCAAAAGACCGAGGCGGACATTGTCGAGCACGCTCAAACTCGCGAAAGGCTGCGCCGTCTGAAAAGTTCGAGCCAGGCCCGAGCGCGTCACGTCATGGGCGGAGAAGCCCGTGATGTCCTGCTTTCCAACCCGCACGGTTCCCGCGTCCGGCCGCTGAAATCCACTCATGAGATTGAGCAGCGTAGTCTTGCCGGCGCCGTTGGGGCCAATCACGCTGGTGATGCGGCCGGGCGAAGCGACCATGTCGACGCCCGCGACCGCGACAACGCCGCCGAAGGCAACCCGTACGCCTTCCGCGGCCAGGCTGCCGCGGGCGCCGGTGATATGGGCCAACGCGCGATCAATGTCTGGTTTCGCTTCGGCGGCAGATTTTCGGGGGCGCACGAGATGCGCGAGCGCGCCTGCGATTCCGCCCGGCGCGGCCCACAAAACGATCAGGAGGCCGGCTCCGAACACCAGAAGGCGATACTCGGCAAGACCCGCTAGCACCTCGGGCAGGAACACAACCACCGCCGACCCGATCAACGGCCCCAGGGTGCGGCCCGCGCCGCCAACGACCACCACCAGCAGAAACAGGATCGATTGCGAAAACGGGAACGAACTTGGCGCGATGAAACCGGTCAGTGCCGCTTGCAGGCCGCCGGCAAGACCGGCCGCCGCCGCGGCCAACACGAAGGCGGCCGTGCGCACGGGTACCGGGCTGATCCCGACGCCACGCGCCGCGGCTGGAGCAGAAGCATAGGCCTGCATCGCGAGGCCAATGGGACTGCGCGCGAGATAATAAAACAGCATAAGCGCAACCAGGCAGAAGCCACACGCCAGCAGAGCGGTTCCACCAGTGCCAAACGGCGCCGGAATCCCGGCAAGCCCGCTGGAGCCGCCGGTCAGATCGCGCCATTCGATCGAGACGGATTCGACGATAAAGCCGAACGCAATTGTCACCATCGCGAGGTACGGCCCGGTGACGCGAAGCGCGGGTATCGAGAGCGCGGCCGAAATCGCCGCCACCAAAAGCACGGCGAGCGGCAGCGCTTCCCAGAAATTCAAGCCGGCCTTGGTGGTGAGGATACCGACCCCATAGGCGCCGAGCGCGACAAACCCGCCTTGACCGAGTGACACCTCGCCGGCGAGACCGAGCAGCACGTTCAGGCCGATGCCCGCGAGCGCCGTGGTCGCGAGCATTCCGAACAGATAGGCATAGTAGCCCGGCGCCAGAAGACAGATCGCAGCAGTGGCGACGCAGGCCAGCATCGCCGCAACGAAGATAACGGCGGTTCTCATACCCGCACCTTGGCCCGCCCGCCGAACAGGCCCGACGGCGCCAGCACCAGAGCTGCGATCACGACAGAGAATGTCACGATCTGGGTGCTGCCCGAGCCGAGCCAGGTGGTAGCGCAGGCTTCGACCAGACCATAGGCGAGCCCGGCAATCACAACACCCCAGGGATTGGTCAGCCCGCCGAGAATCGCCACCGCAAAGGCCTTGATGCCGAACAAGGTCCCCATGTCATAGGCAACGTTATAGAGCGGCGCGATCAGGATGCCGCCAATTCCGGCCAGCAACGCCGCGGCCGCATAGGTGAGCGCGATCAGCAGCGTCACGTCGATGCTCATCAGCCGCGCGGCGTCCGGGTTTTCGACCGCAGCACGCAGTTTCAAGCCCAGTCCCGTCCGGTGCATGCCGAGATGAACCGCAAGCGCCAGTCCCAGTCCGACGATGGGTACAAGCACTTGAAGCGGGAAGATGCCGACATTGCCGATGACCCAGGGATCGTCGGCCAAAGACGACGGGAGCGCACGCGGCTCCTTGCCGAACAGCACCATCACGACGTTGTCGAGCACGATACCGAGCGCAACCGTTGCCATCAGCCACGCATTGCTGCCGCGCGCGACGAAAGGCCGGACCGCGATGCGCTCGACGATCAAGCCCCAGATCGCGCACACCACCAGCGCCAATGGGATGGCCATCAGCATCGGCCAGCGCAACCCCATCGCGATCGCGTAGCAGATCACCGCCCCCAGCATCACGGAGGAGCCTTGCGCGAAGTTGACCGTGCCGGAGACGGCGAAGGTCAGCGTAAAGCCCAGCGCAATGAGGCCGTAAATGCTCCCGAGGCTCAGCCCCGAGACGAGTGCAGTAGCAAGCATGCCTAGTGGTCCGATTCTAACATTCGCATCACTTCTCAGCGGCCACTTTTGCGAATGTTAGAATCAAGGACCACTAGCAAATTTAGGTTTCTAGTGGAGTTTAGGATTTGACATTCGCATTACCAATCTGCGGTCAAGTCCGTCGCGAATGTCAAATCCACTCCACTAGCCGGTGACGGGCTCGATCTGATCCCCGTTGTAACGGACCATGACGTAGTCGTTTTCGTTCAACGCGTCGTGGTTCTCGTCCGTGAACGGCTTGGCGTAGTTCTTAATCAGGCCCTGATAGCTATCGATGTTCAGGAAGCCTTCGCGCATTTTCGGACCTTCGGTCGAGCCAGCCTTGGCGATGGCAAGCGCCGTCAACTGCATGGCGTCATAGGCGTTGGCTACGCCAACGGGGGGCGTGACGTCGCCGGGCCCCTTCACGTCAGGGTATTTTGCCATCATCGCCGCAAGCACCCGCTTGCCGACGTCGTTCTGCGGTCCGAAGAAGCTGTAGGTCTGGACGAAATGGACCTTGCCGGCCCACGAGCCGGCGAGTTCAGGGAAGCGGCCGCCGGAGATGCCCCAGTGCGAGACCACCGGCACGGTCCATGCGGACTTCTGCAACGACTTGATCACCTGCGCGCCGGGAGCCGCATTGCCGACCAGAATGATGGTGTCGGCGCCGGCCTCTCGCAGCCGCTGCAACTGCGGCGTCATGTCGGGATCCTTGTCGTCGAATTTCTCCGCACCGGCGAGCTTGATGCCGGCGGCTCCGGCCGCGGCGGTGAGACCCGCAAGATTAGACTCGCCCCAACCGTTGTTGACCAGCATCAGGCCGGGCGCCTTGGCGCCGAACTTCGTCGTGGCGTATTTCATCAAGGCGCGGTCGACCAGGACGTCCACGGCCGAGACCCGGAAAATGTAATTCGGGTTGGCGCCGTTGCGCGTGATGTTGGTCGCGGCCGCCCATACGCCCATGAAGGGCACTTTGGCTGAATTCACCAGCGGCACGATGGCCAGCGACACCGGGCTGTCGATGCCGCCATAGAGGATCACCGCCCCTTCCTTGTCG
>DATHPL010000153.1:0-3791 GCA_035483915.1 Bradyrhizobium sp. | reverse complement strand
TGCCGTGATCGCGGCGCCCGGCGGCAGAACCGGATTGACCTCGGCAGGGTCGATTGCCCGCATCAACATCGAAGGCCTGATCCGCAGCGATCAGGAACGGGTCGAGGCGCTGGAGCGGCTGGAGAAGTCGCAAGCCGCCGCCGTCATCGTGCACATCAATTCCCCCGGCGGCACCACGGCCGGTTCTGAGCAGCTTTACGACGCGCTGACACGGCTGAAAGCCAAGAAGCCTTTGGTCGTGGTGGTCGAGGGCCTGGCGGCGTCGGGCGGTTACATCGCTGCGATTGCCGCCGATCAGATCATCGCCCAGCAGAGTTCGCTGGTGGGTTCGATCGGCGTGCTGTTTCAGTTTCCGAACTTCGCCGAATTGCTGAAGACCGTCGGCGTCAAGGTCGAGGAGGTGAAATCCTCGCCGCTGAAGGCGGCGCCGAACGGCTTCGAGCCGACCAGCCCGGAAGCGCGTGCGGCGCTGGATTCGCTGGTGAAGGATTCATACGCCTGGTTCCGCGGTCTTGTGAAAGAACGGCGGGCCATGGATGACGCGCAGCTCGAAAAGGTTGCCGACGGTCGCGTGTTCACCGGCCGTCAAGCGGTCGAACTCAAGCTCATCGATCAGCTGGGCGACGAGAAATCTGCGGTGGCTTGGCTGGTCGCGCAAAAAGGCGTCAAGGCCGATCTGCCGGTGCGCGACTACAAGCTCACGCCGCGCTTCGGCGACCTCACATTCCTGCGCACGGCAGCCGCCATCACGTTCGATGCGCTCGGTTTGGGCGCGGTCGCGCGGCAAATCGAGCAGACGGGCATGGCACAGGCCGCCGACCGCCTCGGCCTAGAGGGCATGCTCGCGCTATGGCACCCCGCAGGGGCGAATTGAGCCGCCTGATGGAATTTCCGCACTGCAATTTAGGGGTGCGGGCGCTGTCACAATACGGCACCAGGTCATTTGTCACGTGATTTCGCCCGTGCCAAATTTCATTTAGCGTCTTGACAGTTCAAGGCATTTTCACGGAAATGCATGTCCGTATGTTCCCGGGTCCCCGTCTCGATGATCAAATCCGAACTCGTTCAGCGCATCGCCGAGCACAACCCGCACCTCTACCAGCGGGATGTTGAGAACATTGTGAACGCGATTCTCGATGAGATCGTCGCAGCCTTGGCGCGTGGCGATCGGGTCGAGTTGCGTGGTTTCGGCGCTTTCTCGGTCAAGCATCGCCCGGCCCGTGCCGGACGCAATCCGCGCACCGGTGCGCATGTGCCGGTCGATCAGAAGAGCGTGCCGTTCTTCAAGACCGGCAAGGAAATGCGCGAACGGCTGAACCGCGAAGGCGGGGGTACGGACGCCGGAACCTAAAGCTGATCCCGTTCTCTTTGAACGCGGCAAGAGAGGATCATGCGCAAGTTTCTCAACGCGGTTATTTGGATCCCGCTGGCGGTGATCTTCGTGGTCTTTGCGGTTGCCAACCGTCACCTGGTCACGGTCTCCTTCGATCCGTTCAATTCGAACGATCCTGCGCTCGGCGTCACCCTGCCGCTTTTCGTGGTCATCATTGCGGTGGCTATTTTGGGGGTCGTCGCGGGCGGTTCCGCCACCTGGTTCGGCCAGCGCCGCTGGCGCCGCGCCGCCCGGCAGCACGAGGCGGATGCGCGCGAGCTCCGGGCGCAACTGGCCGACTGGCGCGCCCATGCGCTATCCCAGCAGCGGGATCAGGGGCCGCCGACCACCGTTCCGCAGGTGGGATATCGGCGAGACAAGCAGGGCGCGACGTTGTAGAACCCGCGCCGAACGCCTTACCCCGGGGCCCTCTGGCTCCTTTAACCATTGCCTTTGAAACCATGTCCTTGATCGTCAAGATTTGCGGCCTGTCCACGCGCGAGACGCTCGATGCCGCGCTGGATGCTGGCGCGGACATGGTCGGGTTCGTGTTCTTTCCGCCGTCGCCGCGCCATCTTGCCTTTGAGGCGGCGCGCGACCTCGGCCAAGCGGTAAAGCAGCGTGCGCTGAAGGTGGCGCTCACGGTCGATGCCGACGATGCGACGCTGGAAGGTATTGTTAAATCCCTGCAGCCCGATCTGTTGCAGTTGCACGGCCACGAGACCGTGGCACGGCTGCGCGACATCAAGCGTCGGTTTGGCCTACCGGTGATGAAGGCAATTCCTGTCGAAACCTCAGCCGATCTGGCGGCGTTGCCCGGCTATGCGGATGTCGCCGATCGCATCCTGTTCGATGCCCGCGCACCGAAAGAAGCCACGCGTCCCGGCGGTTTGGGGGCGGTGTTTGACTGGCATGTGCTGGAAAATCTCGACCTCAAACTGCCGTTCATGGTCTCCGGCGGCCTTCATGCGGATAATGTCGCCGAAGCCGTCCGCCTGACGCGGGCCGGCGGGGTCGATGTTTCCTCCGGCGTGGAACGCGCTCCCGGCATCAAGGACCCCGAGATGATCCGCGCCTTTATTCGCGCGGCGCGCGCAACCAAAGAGCTGATGGTTCGATGAACAAGCCGCCTATCCCCAATTCCTTCCGAAGCGGTCCCGACGAGCACGGGCATTTCGGCATTTTCGGCGGCCGGTTCGTCGCGGAAACCCTGATGCCGCTGATCCTCGATCTGGAGAAAGGCTACGCGGAGGCCAAGGCCGATCCGGCATTCCACGCCGAAATGAACGGCTACCTGAAGAACTATGTCGGCCGGCCCTCACCGCTTTATTTCGCCCAGCGGCTGACCGAGCATCTCGGCGGCGCCAAAATCTATTTCAAGCGCGAGGAGCTCAATCACACCGGCTCTCACAAGGTCAACAATGTACTCGGCCAGATCATGGTGGCGCGGCGCATGGGCAAGAAGCGCATCATCGCCGAGACCGGCGCCGGCCAGCATGGCGTCGCGACCGCAACGCTCTGCGCGCGGTTCGGGCTCGAATGCATCGTCTATATGGGCGCGGTCGACGTCGAACGGCAGCAGCCCAATGTCGTCAGAATGGAGATGCTGGGCGCCAAGGTGGTCTCGGTGCAATCGGGGACGCGCACGCTGAAGGATGCGATGAACGAGGCGTTGCGCGACTGGGTCACCAACGTCCACAACACGTTTTACTGTATCGGCACGGTAGCCGGCCCCCATCCCTATCCGATGATGGTGCGCGACTTCCAGTCGGTGATCGGCGAGGAAACCCGCCAGCAGATGCAGGAAGCCGAAGGCCGCTTGCCGGATTCGCTGGTGGCCTGCATCGGCGGCGGCTCCAACGCGATGGGCCTGTTCCACCCGTTCCTCGACGATCCCTCGGTCGAGATCTTTGGTGTCGAAGCCGCCGGTCATGGCCTGACGCAGTTGCATGCGGCTTCGATCGCCGGCGGCCGGCCGGGCGTATTGCACGGCAACCGGACGTATCTCTTGATGGACGACGACGGCCAGATCCAGGACGCGCATTCGATCTCGGCCGGGCTGGATTATCCGGGCATCGGGCCGGAGCACTCCTGGCTGCACGAAATTGGCCGGGTCAAATATCTGTCGGCGACCGATGAGGAAGCGCTCGCCGCGTTTCAGCTGTTGACCCGGCTGGAGGGCATTCCACCCGCACTTGAACCGGCGCACGCCATCGCCAAAGTGATGGAGCTCGCGCCCAAATTGCCGAAAGACCATCTGATGGTGGTCAATCTCTCGGGCCGCGGCGACAAGGATATCCCGCAGATCATCGAGATCCTGAAGGGCAGGAAGCAGTGACCACCCGCATCGACGCGCGATTCGCGCAGCTAAAGAAGGAAGGTCGCTCGGCTTTCGTCACGTTCCTGATGGCCGGCGATC
>DATHPL010000152.1:0-3564 GCA_035483915.1 Bradyrhizobium sp. | reverse complement strand
CCCTTCATGAGCTTGAAGCGCTGAAACAGGTTCACCTGCATCGACTGTGCGACGTCGGCAATGGCGAGCACCATTTTGTTCGTCGCAGCCAGCGTGGCCGGCGTCAAGAGGGCCGGCGTATATTGCAAATCCATCAGGATGATATCGATCGTACGGGCTTCCTTGAGCTGTTCGATGCCTGACCGAAGTTTCTCTATTGTCTCCTCAAGAGGTGGCGGATCATCGGCAGCACTTTGCCAGACTGAATTGGTACCGATCTGCCAGATGACCAGACAGGGCGCTTCTTTCAAGACATCTTGCAGGCGATCTCGTTCTTTGGGCGCTTCCTCACCGCCGATGCCGCGGTTGATAACATCGATCATGTGATAGGGGCGGCCGTCCCTTTTGGAGTAGCTATCCCGCAATCCCAACTCAAGACGGTGGGGATACGGAACGATGTTTCCTTCGCCTGCCGTGCTGGAGGAGCCAAGCACGACGATCTTGGTGACGTTGTCGCCTGCCAGACTCTCCGCAAGATTAGGCATTCCGTATGCAAGTGGCACGGGCAGAACCGGGATTGCGGGAGGCGTGCTGTTCATTCGGCGTGCTCGCAGTTTTGATGAGGACGCGTTGAAAAGTAGCTATTCACACTTCAAGTGCGCGAACCGCCTTCGAGCTTGCCACCGCCGAACAGGGCGTGGACATAGCGCGGCGCGCCGATGGCAGCCTGAAACCGGTGTTTGGTCACAACCGGATTGAGCGCGACCGGCGGCCGGACCACGTCGAGATCGGGCTCGGTCGCGAGCACAAGGCATTCGGCACCATTACGCGCCGTGCCGGCGCGAAGCTTGTCGGCGAGCGCCTGCGGCTTTTCGATATTTTCGCTCGAGGCAATGCCTGATGCGCGGGCGAGTTGCGCCAGGTCCAGGCCGGCATTGGTCAACGCCTGACCGCCGGATGCAGCGTGGACGCCGTTTTGAATGATGAGCACCGTGAGATTAGCCGGATTGACGGCGCCGACTGTGACCAGCGCCCCCATGTGCATCAATAGCGCGCCGTCGCCTTCGACCACGATCACCGGCCGGCCGGGCTGGGCAATCGATAGACCCAGCGCGAGCGGTAGCGCCAGGCCCATCGCGTCTTCAAAGTAAAAGTTTTCCGGCGCCTCATGCAGCTTAGCCCAGAGATAAGATGCATTGCCGAGCGAGGTCACGACCAGCGCCTGCGGCGGCAGATTGTCGGCCAACACCCGGTAATAGTCGGCCCTGGTCGGGCGTGTGATCGCAGCACTCACCATTGAATATCTTCCCGCGCCAGCAACAGCGCAAACGGACACGAAGCCTCTTCCGCATAGGTCGCGGCATGCTCAACCTGAGGGCCGATCGGGCGATGGCGGTCGACGACGGCATAGTTGAGCCCGATGCCGCGAAGCACCGGTTCGGTCGCCCGGCCCTTTGGCACATGATAAAACACAGGGTCGTCCGCCGTGCCTCGGTAAGACACCAGCATCAGAAGCGGAAACTGATAGCGTTGCGCCAACGAGACCATACCGGCGCCCATGCTGAGCACGCCGGCATTTTGGACCAGAAGCGCGGTGCGGATGCCGCCAAGCCGGATGCCGCAGGCGATCGCCAGCGCTTCCTCCTCGTGGGTGGCTCGCACCAGGCGCATCGTCGGCTCGTGTTCGATGCGAACCAATATCTTGCCAAGCCAGCCATCCGGCACCGACACCACCGCGCCGAAACCAAGCCGTTTCAGGGTGTTCAGCACGTCCGAGGGCCGATGCGCATCGGCCTGTGTTGCAAGCACACCGCTCAAACCATGTCTCCTACCCGGTAAACGAGCTGAATCGCCTTGCGGCGAACTTAACGGCGACGGGCTTGCTTGTCGATAACAAGCCTTTCACCGCCGTTGTCGGCAGCCGCGCAATGGTGCAGATTGGCGGTGCCGGGATGTATCTGACGACGCTGAAAATGCGTCGCGAGAGGAATTTGGCATGCGTCGCTTCTGGCTAGCTTTCTTTGTTTTGCTTCTTTCCGTCCCGGCGCAGGCGCAGGACAAGCTCGTCGTCAGCATCTGGGGCGGCAGTTGGCGCGACCTGATCGCCGAGACGGTGGCCAAGAAGTTCACCGCCGAGACCGGCGTGCCGGTCGATTTCGTCACCGGCGGCACCATCGACCGGCTCAACAAGGAAAAACTCGCCAAGGGCAATCCCGAAAGCGACATCACCTTCACGACGTCACATGTCGGATGGCTCTATGCCAATGACGGCCTGTTCGAGACGCTGGACACGTCCAAGATTCCCAATGCCAAGAACCTGGCCGATGAAGCCCGGATCAGCCCGTATCATCTCGGCGCCTGGGCCTATGTCTACACCATCGGCTATCGCGCCGATTTACTGAAAGACGTCAAATTCGAGAGCTGGAACGACCTCTGGAAGCCGGAACTGAAGGCCAAGCTCGCAGCTCCTGACTTCGACCCGAGCCACATCATCGTGGTCGCGGCCTTGCTGTCCGGCGCCGACCCCGCGCATTGGGAGAAAGGCGAGGACAAGCTCAAGGCACTGAAGCCGAACTTCAAGGCGTTCTACACCAACGACGCCAACAGTCAGCAACTGCTGGCAAGCGGCGAGACGCCGCTGCAAATCGTGCTCTCGATGAACGCCTATTACATGATCGGCCAGGGCGTGCCGATCACGCTTGCAATCCCCAAGGAAGGCGCCGTGCTCGGGGTCGATACGGTTGCGATCATGAAGGGATCGAAGAAGGCCGATCTTGCCTACAAGTTCATCAACACGCTGTACGATCCGGAAATCCAGGCCGAGATCGCCAAGTTGAAAAAAGGCAGCCCGGCCGTGCTCAACGCCAAGCTCGATCCCGAGATCGCGAAGCTGCCGGGCGTCTTCACCACCGCGGAGCAGTGGAAGCAGCAAATCAATATTGACGCCAAATTGCGGGCCGAGAAAACCGCCGAATGGCGCAAATGGTTTGCCGAAAATATCATGAACTGATCGGGATGAACTGATCGGGCAAACCTCAAGCCATCATGAACCAGCGGCCATTCCTTCGCATCTTCACGATGCCGGCCGCGCTTTGCGCGCTCGGCTTCGTCGCGGCCATGGCGGCTGTGCTGCAATACAGCCTCCGCGCCTATATTCCCGGCTCGCTCGATCCCGGCGGTTTCACGCTCGTCAATTTTCTCGACCTGCTGAAGCCGCTTTACGCCCGCGTGTTCCTGGACACAGTCTTGATCTGCGCGTTGACGGCCATCGTCACGTTGCTGGTCGGCTATCCCCTGGCCTATGCGCTGGTGCACATCGAACGCCCATGGATCAAATCGGCGATGCTCGTCATCGTCGTCACGCCGCTGTTTCTCGGCGAAGTGGTGCGCACCTATTCGTGGATCATCGTACTCGGCAATAACGGCTTCATCAATTCGTTGCTGCGCGGGCTCGACCTGATCGAACAGCCGATCCAGTTCATGTTCACGACCTTTGGCGTCGTGGTCGCGCTCGTGCATGTGACGCTGCCGGTGATGGTCATCATGCTCGCCGCCGGACTGTCGCATATCGACCGCGACTATCAG
>DATHPL010000151.1:0-6059 GCA_035483915.1 Bradyrhizobium sp. | reverse complement strand
GGTCCCGTCGCGGTAATCGTCGCGTTCGAGGTCATCGTGCTGCCGCCGATCACACATTGCATCGAAATGGACGTGACGTCGCCGACGGTTTTGACGCTGTCGACCTTGCAATTGACGCCGGGAATCTTCGCCAACGGTCGCATCAAGGTGTTCTCATCGAGCATCTCGTCGACGGGAAAGCAGGCGACCAGCGGTTGACCCTTGTCGATCGTGGTCTCCCATTCGCCTGCATGCCTGACGGGGGCAGCTAACGCGGTGGACGCCGAGACGGCAAAGAGCGCGGCGACGAATATTGCGGATTTTTGCATGGCGGTTTCTTCCCCTGCCAGGCGGCAAGCCAGTTAAACGATGGGCTCAAGTTTCTTCCAGGAAGCCACCCAAGTACAAGACCCACAGCGCAGACCGTCCATGCCAAACAAGCTTGTCGATGACGAATCATATAGAGGCAGAGGCTAAGACCCTGCTCGATCCCAGAAGTGCCGATGAATCGCAGAGACCGCCGCGCCCATAAGAAAACGGATGTCGGCGAGCTTACGCCTGCGGCGCAATGCGAAGCCGGCCATCGCCTTCTGCAATCAGGGCAATCACTCGAAGCCCAGCTTTGTTGCCAGAAATTGCTGGCGTCCGACCCCAATCACGCCGGCGCCTTGCATCTGATGGGCCTGATTGCTTTCCGCGCCGGACAATACGATCACGCGCTGGAATGGACGGCCCGCGCGATCGCGCAGGAGCCCAAGCCGGATTATATCGCAAGCCTTGCAACCACGCTGTTGAAGCAGGGCCGGCGAGAAGAGGCGCTCAAGGCCTTCGACAAGGCTATCCAGCTCAAGCCGGATGATGCCGCATTATGGAAGCAGATGGGCGACGCCTTGCTGGAATTGCAGCGCTACGACCATGCCCTATTGAGCTTTCAGCATGTGCTCAAGCTCGATCCGCGCCACCAGGACGCCGCCTACAAGAGCGGTGTTCTGCTCAACGATGTCGGACGATTTGAGGAAGCGGTCGCATGCCTTGATGTCTGCGATCACGCGCTGCCCAACCACGCCCCGACATTGCAGGCGCGCGCCCGCGCGCTGCTCGGCCTGAAAAAATTCGAACCATCCCTCGCCGATAGTTTGCGGGCCAACACGCTCCGGCCGGGCGATGCCGACACACTCAACAACATCGGCGCTTGCCTGCAATCACTCGGCCGCGAGGAAGAGGCGCTTGTCTGGTTCGACCGGGCGCTCGAGCGTCTGCCGGACTCGATCGAAATCCTGAACAACAAGACTTCCATCCTCGGGCAATTACAACGCTTCGACGAGGCGCTAGCGCTCTACGATCATATCGGCGCCCGGCGGATGGCAAATCCCATGACGGATTGGCATCTGGCCTTGCTCAAGATGCTGCTCGGCGATTTCGAGGCCGGTTGGGCCGGGCGCGAGGCACGCTGGACGATACCGGACCCGGCGCCCTACCCGAAGTTCAGTCAGCCGATGTGGCTCGGCCAGGAATCGATTCAGGGAAAAACCATCCTGATCCACGTCGACGAAGGCCTCGGAGATACCATTCAGTTCGTTCGCTATGTGCCGATAGTGGCAGGGCGCGGGGCGCGCATTATTCTGGCGGTCGAACGTCCGCTTGTCCCCCTGCTCTCGGGATTATCGGGCGTTTCGCAGTGTCTTGCTTTCTCCGATGAACTGCCCGCCTTCGACATGCATTGCCCGATCGGGACCTTGCCGATGGTGTTCGGCACACGCCTCAACAGCGTTCCGGCAGAGGCGTCCTATCTACCCGCGCCGGATGAGGCGCACATCCGGGCCTGGGACGAGCGTCTCGGACCCCACGACCGCTTAAGGATTGGATTGGTTTGGTCGGGCAACCCGAAACACCGTAACGATCACAACAGATCGACGTCGCTGCGGGTGCTGTCGCGCCTGCTCGACGTCGATGCGACTTTTGTCAGCCTTCAGAAAGATCCCCGGCCCGACGACAAGGCTGAGCTCGACAAAACCGACATCATCGATTGGACCGTCGAGTTCAAAGACCTCGCGGACACGGCCGCGTTGGTGAAGTGCCTCGACCTCGTCATATCAGTCGATACCAGCGTCGCCCATCTCGCCGCGGCACTTGGGTGTCCCACCTGGATTCTTTTGCCGTGGACGCCCGATTATCGCTGGCTGCTCGGTCGTGACGACAGCCCCTGGTATCCGACGGTTCGCCTGTTCCGCCAGAGCAAAACGCGCGACTACGCGAGCGTGATCGACCGCTTGCGACTTGAGTTGCTTCAATTGACGGCCGCCCGGTCGTCCGCGGCGCCTCGCTGATGCTCCACAACGCCGGCTTGGCCTAACCCGCTCGCATGATTGCGCCCGCGACGCGGGCGAATGCATTCGCCTGAAACCTTCAGCAACAAATCAAGAGCGTACGGGTCAGAGTTCCTTAACCATACTCATTCAAGGATCAATTCGCGTTTCAAGCGGAGATCATTTGATGTCGTCAATTTCGTCGCTCGGATCAAGCCAGAACACTTACAGCAGTCCGCTTCAGCAGCTAGAAGCAGAACTTCAATCCGAGGTATCGGCCGGCACCGTAAGCTCATCCGACGAGTCGGCACTGTCTTCCGCCCTGACGAGTATCGACAGTTCACTGTCGGCGGGTCAGTCCTCTTCCGGCTCGCAAGCCGCAGGTGGCGCCGGAGATAACGGTCCCGGCGACATCAAATCGAAGATCAACAGCCTCATCCAGGCCCAGGTCGCCAGCGGTGCGCTGACGAGCAATCAAGCTACGGAATTGCAGAACCTCTTCAGCAACACCTTCGGTAACGGTCC
Source organism: Bradyrhizobium sp. (assembly GCA_035483915.1). Taxonomy (GTDB): domain Bacteria; phylum Pseudomonadota; class Alphaproteobacteria; order Rhizobiales; family Xanthobacteraceae; genus Bradyrhizobium. The sequence continues at coordinate 3,249 of DATHPL010000151.1, read as the reverse complement.
CGGTGGATCAGGAGGCCCCGGCGGCCCAAGTGGTCCGCAAGGACCTGGTGGACCTCCTCCCGGCCCGCCGCCGTCCGGAGGCAGCTCAAGTTCAGCGATCGCTCAGCTGCTCGACAGCTCTTCTTCAGCGGATGGTTCGTCGACGGACGGCTCGTCAAGCGACAGCACGTCGTTGAACAACATCCTGCAGGATTTCCTGAAGCAGCTTCAGGACGCCCAGTCGCTGTCTTATGGTCCGAACGGCGCCACGACCGCGGCAAGCTCGCTCGGGTCGACGCTCATCAACTATCAGGCCTGAGAAGAGATTTCCGAATTCGCAAATAGAGCAGTCTCGCCTGATCGCCGGCGGTAACGCGTGCGACTAGCTTTTCGGAGTAAACAGCTGGCACCAGCCGTTCGGGCTGACGTTGCCCTGAACGAATTTGCACGCGTTCGGCGGTTGAAAATTGGCACAAGCATCGCAGTGCTGACCGCCTTTCGGCGTGCCCTGATATGTCGCGTCCGCCTGGCTGATCTTCTGTTGCGCTGCTGCTTGCGAGACCACCGCGGCGATGGCAGCCGAGCCGAGAGCAACCGCAGCGCCAGCGAGCGCGGCACGGCGTGAGATGCGTTGGCAATCGTTTGCCTTATGCATGATCGACCTCCCATCAGGCTTACGTTTGGCCCGCACCGATGCCTTTGGCCGCGGAGACATCGGGCGTCGGCTGACGGCAACCGCTGGTTACCGGTGGCCGTACTCGGTGAACACGTAATCGCGTGCCTTCACCACCGTGTGGCACGCGTAGCCGCACTTCGCATCGCTCGCCTGCGGCGGACTGTCAGTTAAAGTACCAGCCCTGAACGTGTCGGAGGCGGCGTCATACTCGAACTCGGCATATCCCCATCCGCCGCTGTCGGAGAACCTCTTGCTGTCCTTCAGCATGAAATCCATGTCGTGCTGGGTCCCTGGCACCGTTGGTTGGCCAGGGTAGCTCTCCTGCTTTTTCGGGATCCAATGGATTTTCGCCATCATGGCACCATCCGGGAACGGCTTGCCGTTGCCGGGCACGCCCGCCTGCAAGGCGTCCATCATGATGGGATTCCCCAAGATCGCGGCGATCTTGCCGCCGTTCTCACTGACGGCAATGACCGGCCAGCTTTCGTAGCCTCTGAACTCAGCGAAGGCGAGCCCGCCCGGCACTTCCAGCGTGTATTTGTCCTTGGCCCTGTCCTGAGCAAAAATCGCGCTGCCACCGAAGACGGCGATCGCGCCTGTAAAAATCAAAATTGCTGAAAATCCAGTTCTCTTCATCACGCTCTCCACTGCTCTGGCGTTGAAGCGCTATTGAACCTTCAATGCTGGTTCTATCGCGTTCCTGCTATTTTGAGAAGAGATCACTTGAAACTCAACGTACGGCCTTCAGCGGTTGGTTTGTTGCGTCACCGAGGTACCTTTGCTCGCTTGCCGATCGATCACCTCGACGGTTGCCGAGCGTCCCGCCACAAGACGCGCGGGGTCGGAAATCTCATCGAGCGCGACACGAACGGGCACGCGCTGGGCCAGCCGCACCCAGTTGAAGGTCGGATTGACGTTGGCCAGCAAACTTGCGCCTTGGCCGCGATCGCGATCTTCAATGCCGGCGGCGATACTCTCGACGTGTCCGGCCAGGGGGCGCGCATCGCCCATCAGGCGGATCCGCACCTGATCGCCGACGTGTATGCGGGACAGTTTTGTCTCCTCGAAATAGCCTTCCACACGAAGCGTATCGGTGTCGACCAGCGCCATCACGCCATGGCCTGCCGTGACATAGGCGCCAGGACGCAGATCCATATTGGTGATGATCCCGTTGACGGACGCGCGCACTTCGCTGCGATCGAGGTTGAGTTGCGCAACGGCGCGGTCGGCCACCGCCTGATCGTAAGCGGCCTTGGCCTGCTGCTGGGTCGATAGCACCGCCTCCTGCTTCTGCTGCGAAGTGGCAAGATCAGTCAGCGAGCGATAACGGTTGAGGTCGGCGTCGGCCTGATCCAGCGAAGCGCGGTGACCGGCAACGATGGCATCGGCCTGCTGCAGCGCCAGCGCAAACCGGGCGCGGTCGATGCGAAAGATGACTTCGCCGCGCTGGACGTGCTGGTTATCGTGCACCAGCACGTCCGTTACGAAGCCGGACACATCGGGGGCGACCTGAACGACGTCGGCACGCACGTGGCCGTCGCGGGTCCACGGCGCATCCATGTAGTAAGCCCACAGACGTACGCCGATAAAACACGCCACCGCGACCGCAAGCGCTGTCAGGCCAAAGCGGCGGATTTGGGCAACGAGATTTTTCACGACAAGTACTCCACGGATAGGTAGACGATGCCGCCGAGAAGGCAAACGAACACCGCCAGATCGAACAGGGCCCGATGCCACACCGCGCGGTAAAAGCCGGTACGCTCGAAGATCACGCGCAATACCGCGAGCAGGCCGTAGGCGACGACAAACCAGAGCAGCAGCGACGGCACGAGTACGCCGAAGATGTCGACTTCATGCCTCATGCGACAAGCCTCCCCGCGCCGGCCGGCTCGCCGCCATAGGCAGCGGCGAATGGGAACAGGCCGCGCCGGATGCCGGTGATGCCGATCAACGCGTCCTCCCGCGGTTTCCCGGCAGGCTCTTCAACGGTCCGCACCAGCGCAAGGTCGATCCGCTGCAGCAATTCGGGCGGCAGCGCGCTGCCGGCCGGATGGTTGCGGGCAGCGACCGCAAGTACCGTCAACATGTCATCGATGGCATGAAGCGTCGAAGGCGCCAGCAACCGGCGGGAACGGCGCAGGTCGATGATGTTGAGACCGACCCGGAGCAGACTCAAATTCGCGACGTCGCCGCGGTCAGCCTCGTCGATGGCGGCGACGCGCTGGGTCAAGAGGCCCAGCCGATCCAGCATTAGCCCAGCGAAGGCGGCTCGGTCGTTCATCCCGCGCCGTTCGGCCGTGACCGCGAGCGTGATCCAGTTTGTCCGCATCAGCCGTTGCGCGATCCACGCGGCACCGACGGTGCGCGCAAGCCTGGTCACGACCGCCGCGATTGCCATGCCAATCAGGAACGCCATCGACGTATTGACGAAAGACTGGAAATCCGCCGCATAGGTCGATTGCAAAGCGAGAAGCGCCGACGAATTGGCGGCCAGCGCCATGCCGATGAAACTCGTGGTCGGGCGCGCGATCAGGAAGCCGTAGAGCAGGTAAGTCGGCGCAAGCGCGGCGATCAACATCTCTATATCGGTAATC
>DATHPL010000150.1:0-5278 GCA_035483915.1 Bradyrhizobium sp. | reverse complement strand
AATCGGCGACAGCGATCTCGACCATGCGATCGGGCTGATGACCAAGCATCGCGCGCTCGAAGACACCATCAACCGCGCGCAGCATTACGGCGCGATGGCGGTCGATGCATTGGCGCTGTTTCCGGCTTCACCCATGAAGACCGCGCTTGAGCAGGTGGTGGCGTTCTGCCTCGCGCGAACGCATTGAGTATCAAGATTTCAGAGCCGGCTTTCCAAACCTGAACTGGCGGTCGTCGCGTCAGCTCAGCGTGCCCGCATGCACCCACCACTCCGGGTGATCGCGGCGAAGCTTTTCCGCAGCTCGGCCGGCCTCAGCGGTGTTCTCGTAGATTGCAAAACAGGTGGCGCCGGAGCCAGACATCCGCGCCAGCCAGGCGCCATTGGTCGCATTCAACGCCGAGATCACCTCGCCAATGAAAGGTTGAATCCGCATTGCCGGAGCTTCCAGATCATTGGAGCTGGCGGCAAACGCTTCGACCCATTCCTCGAGCGAAGCGCCCGTTTCCGGCCAGGCGATGGCCCGGAGGACATCGGCAAAGCCTACGAGCAATTCGCCGCTGCGCAGGCCCAGCGCTGCGAAGACGTCCTTGGTCGCTACCGCCACGCGCGGATTGACCAGCACGCAAGGAAGCTTCGGCAACGTCAATGGCAGGAGGCTCTCGCCGACACCGGTCATGACGCAGGCGCGCGAGGCGACACAGACGGGAACGTCGGCGCCGGTCAATTTCGCTACCTCGAAGAGGCGCGCATCGTCGACGGCAAGACCATTCGCCCTCGCAAGCAGCCGGAGCGCTGCCGCGGCATCCGCGGAGCCGCCGCCGATTCCAGCTGCGACGGGCAGTGTCTTGTAGAGTGTGAAGGTGCCGGTTTTCAGGCCGGCCACATGCTCGGCCAATAGCCGCGCGGCCTTGAGCACAAGGTTGTCGTCCAGTTCGCCACAGGCTTCCGCCAGAGGGCCGGTGGCTTTGAGTTCCAGCTGCGGACCGGGAAGCAGACTCAGCCGATCGGCACAATCGGCAAATGCGACCACACTTTCGAGATCGTGGTAGCCGTCAACCCGACGTCCCACGACCCGCAGGGTCAGATTGACCTTGGCACGCCCGTCTTCGACAAGCTCGCTTGCGGTGGATTTGACAGCCGCATCGGTCGTTTCACCCGAGGTCATAACGAATGCAAATCCAATAAATCGAAGCAAACGGAAAACGGTGTCGCAAAATTTTCAGATGGCCGAGAGTATGACGTGGGCGCGGCGCCAAGGGTTGACCCGGACTTGATCCAAAGCCGGATCGGCCAGGCGCCGTTTTACCTAGCCGCCCTTGTCATCCTCTTTCTTCTTGTCGGCGGAAGCCGCAGAAGACGTATCGTCGGGCATGCCGTGCTCGATCTTGGCCTCGATCTTCGGCAGGTCTTCCGGCTCCGGCTTCAGGTCGCGGGCATGTGCCCACTGGAATTTGGCCTCCAGCGTGCGGCCGACGCGCCAATAAGCATCGCCGAGGTGGTCGTTGATGGTGGGATCCTCAGGCTTGAGATCGATCGCCCGTTCCAGATTCTTCACCGCGTCTTCGTAGTTGCCGATGCGGTAATAGGCCCAACCCAGGGAGTCCACGATGTAGCCGTCATCCGGACGCTGATCGACGGCACGCTTGATCATCTTCATGCCTTCGTCGAGATTGATGCCCTGATCGATCCAGGAATAGCCGAGATAGTTGAGCACGTGCGGCTGTTCGGGCTGCAGCTCGAGCGCCTTGCGCATGTCGGCTTCCGCCTTGCTCCACTGCTTGTCGCGCTCCTCGCAGATGCCCCGGTAATAATAGTAAACCCAGGTGTTCTTGTCGGTGGCCTTGGGCAGGATATCGATGCCTTGCGAGTAGGTGACGACGCAGTCGGCAAACTTCTTGCGGCCGCGCTCGATGTTGCCGAGCGCCATGACGGCCTCGATGTCCTTGGGGTCGTCCGTCGTAACACCCTTCAATATCTTGATCGCCTCGTCGGTGCGGTCGGCGGTATCAAGATCGATGGCGAGCTGGATTTGCGCATTGCGCTTCAGCGGCGAACCCGACGGCACGCGCTCGTAGGCCTTGATCGCCATCGCCGGCTTCTTCACCGATTCATAGAGATCGGCGAGCGACAGCAGCGCCAAGGGATGGTTCGGCACCAGATAGAGCGCGAGTTGCAAATACACCAGCGCGAGATCCTCACCGCCACGGCGGGTTAGCGTCGCGCCGATGCCGTAGAGCGCCTCGGCTGCGCCGGCCTGCGGCGAATCGACGATCGGCGGCAGCTTCTTGCCCGCCTCGGTTTCGCGCATCGCTTCCACGATCAGCGGATGCCGCGGAAGCTTTTTGTCGAAGGCTTGGTAGACCGCCGTTGCCGATGCCGCGTCCTTGTTGCGAGACAGCCAGCGGGCATAGTCGTCCGAAACACGCAGCATGGAATCTTCGAGCTTGTAGGCACGCTCCAGCCGAACGCCGGCGTCTTTCTCCTTGCCCGCCAGTTCGAGGATCATGCCGGCATGCAGGTCCTTGAAGATCGGATACCACTCCGGACCGGCAAGCTTGTCGATCGTAGCGACCGCCCCCTTGGCGTCGCCGGCGCCGTACGCGGCCCAGCCGGACAGCAGCGTCGCGACGAGGTCCGTGATCGGCCCACGGATCGACTGGTTGATATTGGTCTGGGCGCTTGCGTATTTCTTCTGCTTCAGATCGCGCACGCCGATCACAAGCCGCGCCACGCGATTGGTCTTGTCGACGGAGAGAATACGGTCGGCGAGCTTGACAGACTCTTCGATATCGCCGTCCGCAAGCGAGGAGATGAACGCCCGATCGAGAAGCTCGTTGTTTTTCGGATCGGTACGAAGCGCCGACCGATAGAAGGTCGCAGCCGAAGCGGCGTCCCGCTCAACGCTGGCGTGACGGGCGGCAAGGTAGCTGCCGGACGTCGTCAGCATCTTCAGATCGTGAGTGGAGGGAAATTGCGCGGAGTTGTCGGCGGGATGCTCGGGCGTCTGCGCGGCAGCGGCGACCGGCAGTGCCAACAAAGCGATAGCGGCAATCGTCGAGCGATTGAATTGGAAAGAAAGCATCACGGTTCGCCTTGGCTCCAGGATTTACGGCAGAAGCCTGATGGAGTGGGTTTGACATTCGCTACCCGCTTGGCCGCGGCCTCGCAATGCGAATATCAAATCCCAAACTCCATCAGAGATGAATATTTGCCAGGGGTCCTTTGATTCCAGCCTTCGCAAAGGTGCCTACCAAACCGCGATGCGAATACTAGAATCGGACCACTAGTGATCAATCTCGAATGCAAGCCCAATCGGCGCATCAAGGGTTGCGACAATGCCGCTTTTGGCGGCTAACCGCAAGGATACGGGCTGGCAAATCGATTGGCAGGATCGCCATCACCGCCCTTCCCGCCTGAAAACGCCGTCAGTATGGCGGTATCGTGGCTGCTGGCCACCGTCTCTCACGCAATCGTGGTCACATTGCCTCGTAGTTAGGCCCGCCACCGCCCTCCGGTGGAACCCAGGTGATGTTGCCGTTGGGATCCTTGACGTCGCAGGTTTTGCAGTGGACGCAATTTTGGGCATTGATCACGAAGCGCGGGCCCGACGTTTCTTCAACCCACTCGTAGACACCCGCAGGGCAATAGCGATTGGACGGGCCGGCATAGACGTCGTGCTCGGAGGTCTTTTGCAGGTTCATGTCGGCGACCTTGAGGTGAACCGGCTGGTCCTCCTCATGGTTTGTATTCGACAGGAAGACCGAAGAAAGCCGGTCGAAGGTCAATTTGCCGTCCGGCTTTGGCGCGGCGATCGGCGCATGGACCTTTGCCGGATCGAGCGTCTTGCGGTCGGGCTTGGCGTGCGACTGGGTTCCGAACAGCGAGAAGCCGAGCGTATTGCACCACATGTCGAAGCCGCCGAGCACCACGCCCAGGATGGTGCCGAATTTCGACCAGAGCGGTTTGACGTTGCGAACCAGAAACAAATCCTTGCCGACAGCCGATGAACGCCAGGCATTTTCGTATTCGACAAGCTCGTCGTTCGCACGCCCCGCGCCAAGCGCCGCATGGACTTGTTCGGCGGCCAGCATGCCGCTGCCGATCGCATTGTGAACGCCCTTGATGCGCGGCACATTCACAAAGCCCGCCGCGCAACCGATCAGTGCGCCGCCGGCAAAAGAGAGCCGCGGCACCGATTGATAGCCGCCCTCGGTGATGGCGCGGGCGCCATAAGCGAGCCGCTTGCCGCCCTCGAAGACGGGGCTGATCGCGGGATGGGTCTTGAAGCGCTGAAACTCTTCGAACGGCGATAGATAAGGATCGTCGTAATTGAGATGCACGACGAAGCCGACTGCGACGAGATTGTCGTCGTAATGGTAGAGAAAGGACCCGCCACCGGTCTTGTTGTTCAGCGGCCAACCGAAGGAGTGCTGGATCAGGCCCTTCTGGTGCTTCGAGGGATCGATCTGCCAGACTTCCTTCAGGCCGATGCCGAATTTCCCAGGCTGGCTGTTGGCATCAAGTGTGAACTTGGCAATCAGCTGCTTGGTCAGGCTGCCGCGTGCGCCTTCGGCAAACAGCGTGTACTTGCCGCACAGTTCCATGCCGCGGGTGAACGAGGCCTTGTGCGAGCCGTCCTTGGCGACCCCCATGTCGCCGGTCGCAATGCCGCGCACGGCACCCTTATCATCGTAGAGCACCTCGGTTGCAGCAAAACCCGGATAGATTTCGACGCCTAGCGCCTCGGCCTTGCCCGCCAGCCAACGGCAGAGTTGCCCAAGCGAGCCGATGTAGCAGTGATGATTGTTCATCAGCGGCGGCATCATGAAATTCGGCAAGCGGATCGCGCCGGATTTCGTCATCCAGAAGAAGCGATCATCCTTGACCTGCGTCTTCAGCGGACAATCGGCATCCTCGCGCCAATCCGGAACCAGCTTGTCGAGCGCGACCGGGTCCATCACGGCGCCCGACAAAATATGGGCGCCAACTTCCGATCCCTTCTCGACCACCACCACCGAAAGTTCGGGGTTGAGTTGCTTCAGCCGGATCGCCGCACCGAGTCCCGACGGCCCGGCGCCGACGATCACGACATCGAACTCCATGGATTCGCGGGGCGGCAATTCTTCGGTGCTCATGATCTGATCTCAGGCTTCGTACAAATCATCTTGATGGATGTTTGTTTCCGATTTTCAGGTCAAGAACAACCATCGAATGTGGCTGGGGGCGTTTCGTTGCAGCGCAATCCGGCTTAGGATAATGGCGTGGACTACCGCGGGGA
>DATHPL010000149.1:0-4439 GCA_035483915.1 Bradyrhizobium sp. | reverse complement strand
ATCGGCCGCGGCGAATTTCGCGCCCGCACGCTGATCCGTATCGTCGTAAAGCACTTCGACGCCTTTGGCGGTCAACTCGCGGTAAAGCGCTTCGCAAGCGTCGTCCGTATCGGCCGATCCCTGCTTCAAGTTCAAGATCGCAGCCTTGAAGGGAGCCACGGCTTCCGGCCATTTGATGCCCGCCTCGTCGTGGCAGGCCTCGATAATGGCGCCGAGTAACCTTGAAACGCCGACACCGTAGGAGCCGCCGTGAATGGCGACTTCGGCGCCATCGGGCCCTGCGACAAAAGCCTTCATCGGCTCGGAATATTTGGTGCCGAAATAGAAGATCTGGCCGACTTCGATGCCGCGCGTATGTACCCTCTTGTCCGCGGACACTTCGCGTTCGAAGCGCGCGGCGTCATGGACGTCCTCGGTTGCCGCATAGACCGATGTCCATTGCTTGATGATCGGCGTCAGATCGCCGTCATAGTCAACGTTCTCGTCGGGCACCGGAAGATCCAGCACGTCACGGTCGCAATAGACGCCGGACTCTCCGGTCTCCGCCAGCACGATGAACTCGTGGCTGAGGTCGCCGCCGATCGGGCCCGTCTCTGCGCGCATCGGGATCGCCTTCAATCCCATGCGCGCGAAGGTGCGCAAGTAAGCAACGAACATCCTGTTATAGGCGCGTCGCGCGCCGGCCTCATCGATATCGAACGAATAGGCATCCTTCATCAGGAATTCGCGCCCGCGCATCACGCCGAAACGCGGCCGCTGCTCATCGCGGAACTTCCACTGGATGTGATAGAGGTTGAGCGGCAGGTTTCGGTACGACTTGATGTAGGCGCGGAAAATCTCGGTGATCATTTCCTCGTTGGTCGGTCCGTACAATAACTCGCGCTTGTGCCGGTCGGCGATGCGCAGCATCTCGGGGCCGTAGGCATCGTAGCGGCCGCTCTCGCGCCAGAGATCGGCAAGTTGCAAGGTCGGCATCAACAGTTCAAGCGCGCCGGCGCGATTCTGCTCCTCGCGCACGATCTGTTCGATCTTCTTCAACACCCGCAAGCCCAGCGGCAACCAGGCATAGATGCCGGCGGCTTCCTGCCGGATCATGCCGGCGCGCAGCATCAAGCGGTGCGATACGATCTCCGCCTCTTTCGGATTCTCCTTGAGGATGGGAAGAAAGAAACGCGACAGTCGCATGGCTACACCAGAGAGAATCGACGGAAATAAACGGCGTCCGGCAGTGAAACCGGATCGGGCGCCAAAACACAAGCAAAAGCGTTAGAAAAACCCGCTAAGCATCCTGACTATCAGCGATTTTACCGAAGTCTGGCTTAAATCCCGTTGGTTGCGCCCGTGCTCGCCCGAGAAAATGAAAGAATTGCAATCATCTATGGCGAAGCCACGTCAAAATCGTCTTCCAGCATGACTTTTCGGAAGTCGGTGACGAGAGCCTCGATGCGCACGTGCCACCGCCCCGGATAGGGAATCGGAACATCAGCGACCTGCCAATTGCCGTCGCGGCCAAGTGTGGCTGTGCGTTGAAAAGGCTCGATGCCTCGTTCCGGCAGGCTCAAGATCAATGTCGCTTCCTTGGCGACAAGCGGGCTCGCATCGCCCTCCATCAGTTGCAGGACGAAGCTATCCTTGCCGACGGCGCCGGGAGAAATCAGAACCTGAAACATGGCGGCATCCGTGTGAATGTGGATCGCGAGCGGCTTGACGGCGGCGGTCACAAGCGCGCGCGGAGGCGGTGTCAGGCGCCAGGCGGCAACCACCGCCAAAATTCCAGCCGCCACGACACACTCAAGGACGATCGATCGGACCAGGGCGTGGGTGTCGAAGGGATCGAGAGCCAGTTTCGGTGTCAGCCGAAAACGATTCAGCGTCGCAAGGCCCAGCAGGCCAGCGACCAGCACCAGTTTGACCGACAGGATCAGCCCGTAGCTGGTGGCGATCAGTGCGCGAACACTCCCCAACTGCACGACGGCAAGCCCCAGCCCCGTCAACGCGATGGCGGCAACGACAGGCATCGCGACGCGCGAAAAACGATTCAAAATGACGAGCAGGGAGGTGGTTGGCCGCTTGGACATTGCCACGAGCGGCGCGAGGGCCCCAATCCAGAAGGCAACGCCAACGCCATGCAGGAAGACCATCGGCCGGGTCAGCCACTGCGGCTGCGCCGTGCTGGCATGTCCGCTGGCGGCCAGCGCGACCCCGACGCCGAGGATCGCAGCGGCGGATAGCACGCGCTTCGTCCCGCCCGAGATATCGAGCAGCGACGTCATCGCCAAAGCCATCGCGACGATGGCGACCAGCAACGACGGCGCCAGGCTGGTGCTCGCGGCGGCTTGCCACGGCGCGGACGATAGAATGTCCGCCGGGACAAGACCCAACAGATCGAGACCCTGAAGCCCCCAGGCAGCTATGGCAGCCGTACAGCCCATCAACAGCGCCGCCCCGATTGCCCGTTGAGCAGAGCTTGTACGCGAAATCCACGCGCCAAAAAACGCACCACCGACGCCGGCGAACAATCCGAAATAAATGCCGAGGCGTGCCAGCCAGACCAGCGCGTCGAGCGCCGGTGCGCGATCGGCGGGTCGGATCACCTTGTTTGTGGACATGCCAAGTGAAAACAGCAGCGATCCTCCGACCGGATGCCCGTCAGCGGAGACGACGCGATAGCTGACGACTTGCGTACCGCGCGGCAGATCATTCGGCAGGCTGATTTCAATCGTGTCGTCGTGCGCACTGACCGAAACATCGTCACGCGTGTTGCCCGCGCCATCAATCAGCCTGATCGAGGCGGGCGTGATGGGCTCATTGAACCGCAGGCGCACCGTCTTCGGCGCACTCGACATCATGCTGCCGTCGCTGGGTTCGGTCGAGACCAGCGAGGCGTGCCCAAAAGCGCCGGTGGCGAAGCCAAGAACCGAGAACAGGGTTGCAAGGCCCGCAACGAAGCGCATGTTCAAGCCGATCAGGGTTTTGCGATCAACTTGACGCCAGGCGCCGGCGACTTCGTATCATGCGTGTGTTCCGCGTCTGCGGGAATATCGATCCAACGGTTGATCCCCTGCTCGCACTCCTGCACCGTCGGAAAATAAAGCACCGTGTCTGGCTTGAGAGTTGCCGTGAGATAGGTGCTGATGACGAATTCGTCGTAATTGTCGTCCAGTAGCTTGCCTCCGCTCCAGACCACTTCCTTCGCGCCTTCCGAAATCTTCCCGCCGTGGAAGTCATATGGCGCGGCATATTTTCCCTTGACGACCTCGACATTCCAGCCGGGCTTCGGCATCGGCTTCACATCGATCACGCCGTCGGGAATTTGAACGCGGATTTTGGTGGTTGCCGAACCGGCGCAACCGTGCGGCACCGCAAACACCGCTTTGTACCACGTACCGATCGCAGCCTGACGGCCTTCCAGGGTGACGTGGGCATAGGCCGGCGTTGCGAACAGCAACGCCGCAATCACAAAGCCTGATGATTTCACTTTCATTGCCGCCTCACATCTTCATGCCGGGTGACATCTTCATCATACCGTCGCCGCCACCCGGTCCCTGGGCGCCAATCCCTTGGACGTCCAGCGTGACCGCGACCTTGCCCGCCTTCTCGAACTCAAGCGTGACAGGCACCTTGCCGCCCTGCTTCAGCGGGCTTTTCAGATCCATAATCATCAGGTGGTAGCCGCTGGGCGCGAGCTTGACCGTCTTGCCAGGCTCGATGGTAAGACCTCCGTCAACGGGACGCATTTTCATGACGCCGTTGTTCATCGACATCTCGTGCACCTCGATCTTGTCCGAGACCTCGCCGCTGACGCCGACCAGTTTGTCGGCCGTCGTGCCCTTGTTCTCGATGGTGAAGTAGCCGGTGCCGATCTTGGCGCCGTTCGGCGTGGCGCGGGTCCAGGCCTGCGAGATCACGAGATCGCCGGCCTTGACTTCGTCGGCACGCGCTGACGCGCCTGCGATGCAAGTCACCAGCGCTGCGCAAAAAGACATTGTGATCAATTTTCTCATGGGGTCTCCTTGGTTTTGGTCCGGACGGTCCCTGCCCTAGAACGTATATTTCGACGCCAGCACATACGTTCTGCCGGGGAATGGATGGAACAGAAAGTATTGTTGGTTGAGAAGGTTATCGATCCCGAAATCGAACGAGAAATTTTTTGTCGCGTTGTAGTGGATCTTCAGGTCGACGACCGTGAAGTAGTCGAACGCGCCAAAGACGTGGGAAACGATATCGGTATTGTCCAGTGTCGAGAACTGCTTGCCGCTGTACCGCACGGCCACCGTATAGGCCCAACTGTCATCCGGTCGATAGGTGAATCCCAGCTTGGCCCGCCAGTCCGGCACGTTGGGCACCTGCTTGCCGACTGCGGTGTCCGGAATGCCCGTCAAGGGGTTGCTGCCAGCATAGGTCGGATCGGACAGGATTCGCGAATCCACGTATGTCAC
>DATHPL010000148.1:0-4557 GCA_035483915.1 Bradyrhizobium sp. | reverse complement strand
CCGAACAGCGTTACGCCGAGCATGCCGAAGAACACGGCGACGCCGACCGCCTGACGCATTTCCGATCCTGACCCTGTCGAGACGACCAGCGGCAGCACGCCGAGAATAAAGGCAAACGACGTCATCAGGATCGGGCGGAGGCGAAGCCGGCAGGCCTCGATCACGGCTTCCAGACGGGGACGGCCCTCAAGTTCGATGTCGCGCGCGAACTCAACGATCAGGATTGCGTTTTTCGCGGCCAGTCCCACCAGCACCACGAAGCCGATCTGGGTCAGGATATTGACGTCCTGCCCCATGATGCGCACCCCAAGCGTTGCCGCCAACAGACACATCGGCACGATCAGGATCACGGCGAAAGGCAGCGTCCAGCTGCCATACTGCGCGGCCAGCACCAGGTAAACAAACAAGACGCAGATCGGGAAAACATAGAGACCCGAACTGCCGCCAGTGACCTGCTGATAGGACAGATCGGTCCAGTCGTAGGAGAAGCCGCTTGGCAGCGTCTCGTCGGCAAGGCGCTTCATGGTTTCGATCGCGGTCGCCGAGCTCGTGCCGGGTAACGACTCGCCTTGCAATTCCGCCGTCGAATAAAGATTGTAGCGCGCCACCCGATCGGGCCCCGACACGTCCTTGAAATCGACGACACTGCCCAACATGACCATGTTGCCGGCGGCATTGCGCGTGCGCAGCCGCGCGAGGTCGGCTGCCTCTTTGCGGAACGGCAGATCGGCCTGCGCGGTGACGTGATACGTCCGGCCGAGGATGTTGAAGTCGTTGACGTAGGTCGAGCCGAAGTAGGTTTCGACGGCGTCGGTCACATTCTGGATCGGCACGCCGAGCTTCTGCGCCTTGACGCGGTCGATGTCGACAAACACCTGCGGCGTGTTGGCGGTGTAGGGCGAGAACACCTGGGTTAGCCCGGGCGCCTTGCGGGCGGCCGCAACCAGCTCGTCGGTGGCAGCCGCCAGCAGTTCGGGACCGCGGCCCAGCCGGTCCTCGATGCGCATGGTGAAGCCGCCGCCGGTGCCGATGCCGGGAATCGGGGGCGGCGGAATGACGATGATGAATGCGCCCTCGATCGACGCCAGACGCTTGCGCAGATCGGCCGTGACGACGGCCGCGGTCAGGCCTTTCTTCAGCCTTACCTCCGGCTCTTCAAAGACCGGAAACAGCGCCGCGGAATTGCTGGCCTGGGTCCGCGTTGCACCGGAGAAGCCGGCGAAAACGGCCACGCGAATGATGCCGGGCGTATCGAGCGCCATCGCCTCGATCCGACGAACGATCTCTGTCGTTCGCTCCAGCGAGGCCGCACCGGGCAATTGCGCGGAGACAATGACATAGCCGCGGTCCTGTGCCGGAATGAAGCCTTGCGGCGTTGTGACGAGGAGCCATCCGGCGCTGCCGATCAGGCCGACATAGATCAGCAGCATCAAGGCGCGGTGCCGGATCACAAAGCCGGCGATGCCGGCATAGGAGTCCGACAACCAGTCGAAGGCGCGATTGAAGACGCCGGTAAAGCCCTCCCAGGCGCGGGCGATGACGTTCCAGGCGGCCGGCGACCGATGCTCCTCGTGAGGTACGAGGATTTGCGAGGCCAATGCCGGCGACAGTGTCAGCGAACAGAAGCAGGAGATAGCGGTCGCCACCGCGATGGTCACGGCGAATTGCTGAAAGAACTGCCCGGAAATGCCACCGAGGAATGCGGTGGGCACGAACACCGCACACAAGACCAGCGCGATCGACACGAGCGCGCCGCCGACCTCCTCCATGGTGCGCAACGCGGCTTCGCGCCGCCCCATGCCACCCCGCAAATGCCGCTCGACATTTTCCACAACGACGATGGCATCGTCGACCACGATGCCGACCGCGAGCACGAGGCCAAATAACGTCAGGTTGTTGATGGCATAGCCGAGCGCGGCCATGGCGGCGAAGGTGCCGACCAGCGATACCGGGATCGCGACGATCGGGATGATGGCAGGACGCCAGCCCTGCAGGAACACTAGCACCACGACGACGACGAGGATCATCGCCTCATAGATGGTCTTGATTAGTTCGCTGATCGACTGCGCAATGAATTCGGTCGGGTTGTAGCCGATATTGTAGTCGAGGCCCCGCGGAAAGTTCGCCTTCAACTTGACCATCGTGTCCGAGATGCCCCTGGCGGTTGCCAGCGCGTTCGAGCCGGGACGCTGGGTCACCAGCAGGGCGACCGCAGTCTTCCGCAACATGAAGCTGTTGGTCGAGTAGTCCAGCGCGCCGAGCTCGACGCGCGCCACGTCGCGCAGCCGCACGGTGCGGCCATCACTGCCGGCTTTGACGAGAATGTCTTCGAATTGCTGGATGTCCTTCAGCCGGCCGGTAAAAGTCAGATTGGGTTGAAAGGCCCGGTCGGTGATCGGCGGGCCTGCGAGCTGGCCGCCGGCGATCTGCAGGTTCTGCGCCCGGATCGCCGCCAGCACATCGCCCGCCGTCAGGCCAAGATTGGCGATCTTGTCGGGATCGAGCCACAGCCGCATGGAATAATCCCGCGCGCCGAAGATCTGGATGTCGCCGATGCCGTCGAGCCGGAGCAACTGGTCGCGAACCTGGAGCAGCGCGTAGTTGCTGATATAGAGCTGGTCGAGCGAATCATCGGGCGACAGCATGAACACGACCATCAGGATGTCCGGGCTGTTCTTGCGGATCACCACCCCGTTCCGCTGGACTTCGTCCGGCAACTGCGGCGTCGCGATCGCCACCCGGTTCTGAACCAACACCTGCGCCTTGTCGAGATCGGTGCCGAGTTTGAACGTCACGGTGATCGTGAGCTGCCCGTTCGAGGTCGCCTGGCTGTAGAGATAGAGCATATCGTCCACGCCGTTGATCTGCTGCTCGATCGGGGCGGCCACCGTGTCGGACACGGTCTGCGCGGAGGCTCCCGGATATTGCGTGGTGACCACCACGGTGGGCGGCACCACTTGCGGATATTCGGCCACCGGCAGCGTGTTATAGGCGAGCGCTCCCACGATCACGAGCACGATGGACATCACCATCGCCAGAATGGGCCGATTGACGGAAAGCGCCCCGAGATTCATGTCTTGTCACCAGCGGGAGCGGGTTTCGCCGGGTGCGGACTAACCTTCGCCCCGACGCGCACGCGTTGCAGGCCGTCGACGACGACGCGGTCATCCGCTTTCAATCCCTCGCGGATGACGCGCAGGCCCTCGTCGAGCGGTCCAAGGATGACGGGCCTGGCCTCGGCGGTGTTATCCTCCTTCACCACGAACACGATCTTGCGCGACTGGTCGGTCGCGATGGCGTTATCGGGTATCAGCAGCGCGTCGTAAGGCGCGCTGGCGATAAGACGTACCCGGCCGAATTGTCCCGGCAGGATTGAAAGGTCCTTGTTCGGGATGACGGCCCGGCCGCGCAGTGTCCCGGTCGAGACGTCCAGCCTGTTGTCAAGGAAATCGACCTTGCCGTCGTGAGACGGCTTGGTCTCGCCCGTCAGCGCGACCTGGACCGGATTGGGATTGTCGCGCGAGCTTGGGCGTTTACCCTCGAACCAGAGCCGGTTGTATTTGAGGTAGGTCGCCTCATCCATGTCGAAATAGATGTAGATCGGATCGAGCGAGACGATCGACGTCAGCAGGGTCGATCCACCCTCACTGCCTTGCACCAGATTGCCGACGCTGACGAGATGCCGGCTGACCCTGCCGCCGATCGGCGCGATGACATGGGTGAACTCGATATTGAGCTGCGCCGCCTTCAGCGCGCCCTCGGCCTGCGTCACCGCGGCGTGCGCGGCTTGCAACGCCTGGCGGCGCTGATCGACGAGTTGTTCGGACACCGCACTGGTCTGGACCAGGGCGAGGCCGCGGTCGAGATCGCGCTTGGCGAGTTCCACCTTGGCGCGCGCATCGGACAATTGCCCATCCGCCTGTTCGGCCACAGCCTCGAACGGCCGCGGGTCGATGATATAGAGCAGGTCGCCGGCATGGACCATGTCGCCGTCCTTGAACTCGACATTGGTGACGAAGCCGCCGACCCGAGCGCGGACCTGAACCTCTTCGATCGCATCAAACCGTCCCGTGAATTCGTCCCAGTCCGTGACGGTTCGCTTGACGGGTTGGGCGACGGTGACGGGCGGGGCTGCGGCCCCAGCCTGAGGCGCCGGCTTCTCCCCGCAGCCCGCGAGAAGCCCCGCGAGCACAATGAGCATCTGAGAAAGGCGATAGAATGAACGGATATCGGCCATTCGCGTCGAACGCGTCGGTTGCTCAGTCGCGCTCATTTCGTTCCCCTCAAGTACAACCGTGAATCGAGGTAATGCAGATATGCGACAGGACCAAGAAGAGATCGTCCCATAGTCTGTTCATGCGCCAAACCGGATCAAGCGAAATCTGCTGCGTGCGACGCAACCGATCCGTGAAAAATCGCCGGCGCGACATTTTGCGGCGTTGGAATAATCCTCCGGCCGTGATGTCGGACGCAACCGGCCGATTGTCCGGGGCGACAATCGTTTCACCGCGGGGTAGCCGCGGCAAATCAGGCGGGAAGCGGCCAGCCAGGCGATCA
>DATHPL010000147.1:0-7868 GCA_035483915.1 Bradyrhizobium sp. | reverse complement strand
ACCAGTGGTCCGATTCTAACATTCGCATCCCTTCGCAGCGGACACTTTTGCGAATGTTAGAATTGAAGGACCACTGGAAAATACAAGCTTCTAGTGGAGTTTAGGATTTGACATTCGCATTACGCATTCCGGGCTACAGGGTGGCGAATGTCAAATCCACTCCACTAGTCTGGCCGTGCGTGGTGGCGGCGTTCCTGGCGCCGCTCGCTTTGACGAGTCCCTCTGCCGCGCAGGATGCGAGCACCCTGAAAAAGGACATGGTCGGCCAGTGGGAGCTTTCGACCACCGAGCGCAGCAAGACCTGCGTCGTCACGTTGAAGCCCGATGCTACGTCGCAAGGCCTGAAGCTTGAGCTTGAGCCGGGCTGCGCCAAGGCGCTGCCGTTTGCCAAGGATATCGCCGCGTGGAGCGTCAAGGGGCTCGATATCGTTCGTCTGCAGGATGCGAGCGGCCAACCCGTGATCGACTTTACTGAGGTCGAGAGCGGTATCTTCGAGGGCGTGCGGCAGAACGAAGGCGTCTACATCCTGCAAAACCTTGCAGCGGCGCGCTCGCTCGCCAAATCGATGGACCAGATGATCGGTGATTGGGCCATGGTGCGCAGTAATGGTCAGGCCATTTGTGGTCTGACGCTCACCAATACCGACGCCGGCCAGGACAATTTTCAGGTGTTCGTGAAGCCGAAATGCGATGCGGCTATCACAGCGTTTGCGCCGACCAAGTGGCGGCTGGAGCACGGCCAGATGGTCCTGATGTCGGAGAAGGGCGAGACCTGGCAGTTCGAGGCCGACGACAACGCGCAGTGGCGGCTGGTGCCTGACAGCACCGACCCGCTGATCATGATGCGGCAGTGATTTCGACGCGGCCTGTTTCGATCGCCGTTCCGAAGCGTCTCGTCGGAGCGAAACGGGTCAGCCGCGCCGAGCACGCCGCTGCTTCGTTGAAGCGTGAACGGGCGGTTCCTTCATCCGGCCGACCGTATCGATAAACGCCTTGATGATCGGGGAGTGCGCGCGGTCCCTATGATAGGCGATGCTGTATTGTGTCTCGATCACGCGATCGCGAATTTCGAGCGTGCGCAAATTCGAATGTGGAACAAATTCAAAATCGGCAACGACGCTGATCCCGAGTCCCCGCTCGACGGCCTTCCAAACGCCCTCACGGCTTTCGATCTCGAATACGGGATTGATCCTTAACCCTTGCTCCGCCATCGCCGCCTCAAATGCGCGCCGTGTCGTCGAACCGTGTTCGCGCAACACAAAGGGCTGATCCGCAAGCTCACGCAGCGTCACTGACTTCCGATTGAACCACGGATGATCGCCGTTGACGAACACGACGACGCGGTGCGTTCGATACGGAATCATGACGACGCGCGCATCAGCCCTGACGTCTGCCAGGATGGCGACCTCGGCTTCGAAGTCGATGATGTGGCGAAGGGTACGTTCCGAGTTTCCAAGCAACGTGGAGATCTGCACGGCCGGATGGTCGCGTTTAAAGGCCGCAAGGATCTCGGTCGCATGAAAGGGCCCCACCGTCGCGAGGCGGAGATGGCCTTTCGGCGACAGGCCGTGGGATGCCAGCAGCTCGTGAGCCTCATCGCAGAATTTCATGACGCCGCGTGTAATCTCGAACAAAGCCGCGCCGGTCGGCGTCAGTTCGATCCGCCTCGATTTGCGGATCAGAAGCTCGACGCCGTAGGCCGCCTCAAGATCCCTGACCTGAATGGTCAGAGTCGGCTGGCCAACATTCAGGATGCGCGAGGCCGCGGTAAAGCCGCCATGCTCGGCAACCGCATGGAAAGCCCGAAGCTGACTGAATACTATTGACATAATCAATAGATCGTATTGCAAATATGAATTTGTCAATAGGTTAAAATTCTCTACGTTCGCGCGAAAAGTGGAGGAGCCGCGATGGCGTGGAAATTCAGAAATCCGGTCCAGGTCGAATTTGGCGTCGATAGTTTCGCCAAGCTCCCGGAACTGATTGGAAAGCGTCGATATGCGCTGGTGACCTATGGGGAGCCGACCTTCGACGAACTTGCGCGCAAACTGGAAGAGAGCGCCGGCGCGCCCGCTCTGGTCATACGGGACGTCGCGCCCAATCCCGACTATCGATTGCTGGCCGACCAAACCCGTCGCTTCACCGAATTGAAGATACAGCCTGACGTCATCGTCGCAGTCGGCGGCGGGTCTGTTATCGACTCGGCCAAAGTGTTTGCGGCCGCAGGCGGCGACTTCAACAAGATCATTCGGTATCTTGAAAGCCAGGAAGGCGAGGAATCGCTTTCCGCGACCCCGATCATTGCCGTTCCGACCACTGCGGGGACCGGGAGCGAAGTGACCTGTTGGGCCACCGTCTGGGATGAAGCGAACCAGAAGAAGTATTCGCTGGCACGGCCGAACCTTTATCCCACCTACGCCGTCATCGATCCGCGGATTATGCTGGGCAAACCACGTCTGTTGACGATCAGCACGGGTCTTGATGCGCTATCCCACGCACTGGAAAGCCTGTGGAACGTCAACAACAATCCTGTATCGGCCAATCACGCCGTGTCTTCCGCACGTCATGTACTCGACGTATTGCCGAAGCTTGTGAAGGACCTCGGCAGTATCGAGTTGCGGAGCCGTATGGCGATGGCCGCGCTGTTTGCAGGGCTGGCGTTCTCCAACACCAAAACGGCGATTTCCCATTCGATATCCTATCCAATCACGCTGCGGCACGGTGTTCCGCACGGAATTGCATGTTCGTTCTCGTTGCCGATGGTGCTGCGTAGCGTCCAAGGGGTTGGCGGCCTCTGTGAAGATAGCCTGAAGCAGATTTTCGGCGCCGATCTCGCGCGAGGTGCTGACGAGCTGGAAGATTTCATGGGTAAGCTCGGCGTCTCCTGCGATCCCGCTTCGTACAAGGTCGACCAAAGAGAATGGCGCCTCCTGATCGAGGATGCGCTTGAAGGCGAGCGCGGCAGGAATTTTCTTGGTTCGAGGGACAGGCTGATCGAGGCCTCGCAAACGCCACACATGCCGATCGCCAAGACCGCGTGACGGCGACGCTACCGGCGAGACCTGAGACGAAAGAGCGTCTTCGCCAGGACGCCACAAGGAGAGCACGATGAAGACGGACGAAAAGACGATTGTCGTTAATGGCCGTAGCTATAAGGCGCCCAGGCGGCCAACCGTCGTCATCTGCCTCGACGGCTCGGAACCCGGGTATATCGAAAAGGCGATCGAAGCCGGCGTCGCCCCGACTTTTGCGCGTTTTATGCGGGATGGCGCGCATGTTCATGCGAACAGCGTCATTCCGAGTTTCACCAACCCGAACAACCTGTCGATCATCACGGGGCGGCCGCCGTCGGTGCACGGCATCGCGGGAAACTACTTCTACGATGTGGCCAACGATCGTGAAGTCATGATGAACGACCCGCAATTCCTGCGGGCGCCGACCATTTTGGCGGGCATGTATGACGCCGGCTTCAAGGTTGCCGCGGTCACCGCAAAAGACAAGCTGCGATCATTGCTCTCATACGGGCTCGACTATTCGGATGGCCGCGCCATCGCGTTCTCGTCCGAAAAGGCTGACCAGGCCACGATGAAGGCCAACGGAATCGATGATGTCCTGAATTTCGTCGGCTTGCCGTTGCCCGAGGTCTACTCCGCCGATTTGTCCGAGTTTGTCTTTGCCGCCGGTGTCAAACTGGTCCAGCACCATCGCCCGGACCTGATGTATCTGTCGACCACCGACTACATCCAGCACAAGGTCGGCCCAGGCACCAAGATCGCCAACGATTTCTACGCCATGATCGACCGCTATCTGGCACAACTGGATTCGCTCGGCTGCAACATTGTCGCAACGGCGGACCACGGCATGAACGACAAATTCATGTCCGGCGGCCAGCCCGACGTGCTCTACCTTCAGGATTTGTTCGACGAATGGCTCGGCAAGGGGAACGCCCGCGTCATTCTGCCGATCACAGATCCCTATGTTGCTCATCACGGCTCGCTGGGCTCGTTTGCAACGATTTACCTGCCGTCGAACATCGATGCCGAACCGCTGATCGCCCGGCTCAAGGCCACGGCCGGAATCGACGTCGCACTGACGCGCAAGGCGGCTTGCGATCGTTTCGAGTTGCCGGTCGACCGGGTCGGCGACATCGTGGCGATTTCATCCAGGCATAAAGTGCTCGGAACCAGCCGCGACCGACATGACCTTTCCGGGTTGACGGAGCCGCTTCGCTCGCACGGCGGACTTACGGAAGAGCGCGTGCCGATGATCGTCAACGGCAAGATCGCGCTGCCACCGGGGCATCTCCTGCGAAATTTCGATGTCTTCGACGTCGCTCTCAATCGTATTCAATGAACCGGCAGGAGCGTCAGATGAATATTCAAACGCAAGCCGTGCGCCACGAGAAGATGCGGATCGCAGGCGCCTTCGTCGATACCGATGAGCGTGTCGAGGTCTTCAATCCCTACACCAACAAGATCATCGGCACGGTTCCTGCCGCGCGCTCCGAGCATGTGCGGGATGCTTTTGCGAAAGCCAGGGCATTCAAGCCGAGGCTGACGCGGTATGAGCGCCAGAAGATCCTGCTTCGGACCGCGGATATCCTGGCTGAGCGGAAAGAGCAGTTTGCGCGGCTAATCACGGCCGAGTCCGGCCTTTGTTGGAAGGATTCGCTCTACGAGGCAGGCCGCGCCTACGACGTCTATTCGTTCGCGGGCCAGCTTACGATCAAGGACGACAGCGAGGTGTTCTCGTGCGACATCAGCCCTCAAGGGAAAGCGCGCAAGATCTTCACGATGCGCACGCCGCTTCTGGGCGCGATTTCGGCCATCACGCCGTTCAATCATCCGCTCAACATGGTGAGCCACAAGATTGCGCCGGCGATCGCCACCAACAACCGGATTGTGTTGAAGCCCACCGAACTGACGCCGATGACCGCGCTGGCCCTCGCCGACGTGCTCTATGAGGCCGGCCTGCCACCGGAAATGCTGTCGATCGTCACGGGAAATCCGCACTCCATGGGCGATGCCATGATCACCGATCCCGATGCCGACCTGATTACCTTCACCGGATCGGTGCGTGTCGGCAAGCACATCGCGACGAATGCCGGCTACAAGCGCCTGGTGCTTGAACTCGGC
Organism: Bradyrhizobium sp.; assembly: GCA_035483915.1. Classification (GTDB taxonomy): domain Bacteria; phylum Pseudomonadota; class Alphaproteobacteria; order Rhizobiales; family Xanthobacteraceae; genus Bradyrhizobium. The sequence goes on along the minus strand of DATHPL010000147.1, from coordinate 2,733 downwards.
GGCAACGATCCCTTGATCGTCATGGAGGATGCCGATCTGGAAAAGGCGGCTGAATTAGCGGTAGTTGGCGCCACCAAGAACTCAGGGCAGCGCTGCACGGCCGTCAAACGCATCCTTTGCGTCGAGGCCGTTGCGGACGAATTTGCAGCATTGGTGCTGGCGCGGGCGAAAAAGCTGAAATGCGGCGATCCGATGGATCCATCCGTGGACGTCGGGACCGTCATTCATGAGCGCGCCGCAACCGAATTCGAGCGCCGCGTCAACGACGCCGTGCAGAACGGCGCGAGACTGTTGCACGGCAACGATCGCAAGGGCGCGCTTTATCCGCCAACCGTGGTCGATCACATTCCCTACACCTGCGAGCTGGTCATGCAGGAAACCTTTGGGCCGGTAATTCCGATTATCCGGGTCCCCAACGACATCGATAGCGTCATCCGGATTTCCAACGCGACGGCGTTCGGCCTCTCGTCGGGCGTTTGCACCAACCGTCTTGATTACATCACCCGGTTCGTCAACGAACTCGATGTTGGAACGGTCAATGTCTGGGAGGTGCCGGGTTATCGCATCGAGATGTCGCCGTTCGGCGGCATCAAGGACTCCGGCCTTGGGTACAAGGAAGGCGTTCAGGAAGCGATGAAGAGCTTCACCAATGTGAAAACCTACTCGCTTCCCTGGTCCGGCTAGGCATCGTTCGATGTGAAGTAAATCAGCAAACCCGCGCCTGACAAAAATAGTTCATCGAAGTTTCATAATAATAAGTGCGGAGAGACGGCGAGGAAATTCAGTTAAAAATCAGGGGGAGGCTTGCAATGTCGACGGTATCTGATTCGGCGGGCGTAGGCTCGCTGGGCGTGGCGCATCCGGAACTGATGAGCTCGTTCCGTCGTGCGCAGTGGCGAATGCTGCTTGCGGCGATGTTTTGCTACCTTTTCTTCTATACGGGGCGGCAGACCTTCGGTTTCGCTATTCCCGGCATTCAGGCGGAGTTCGGCGTCAGCAAGGCCGCGCTGGGATGGGCCAGCGCGGCGCTATTGTGGTGCTATGCCGTCGGCCAGGCGGTCAACGGCAACCTCGGCGACAAGTTCGGCGGCCGGCGCGTCATGAGCGCGGGCGCGATCCTGTCATTTATCATGAACTGGGCCACCAGCCTGTCGACCGGCGTTGTCAGTCTCTCGGTGTTTTGGGGCATCAACGGCTATTTTCAGTCGATGGGATGGGCGCCGGGCAGCCGGTTGTTGTCGAACTGGTGGGGCCGTCACGAGCGCGGGACGGTCTACGGCCTCTATACTTTCGCAGCCGGGCTCGCTTCGGTGCTTTCGTTCGTGACCTCGCTGATCGTGGTCGGCCACTTCCAGTTGGACTGGCGTTGGATATTCAGAATACCGGTCACGCTCTTGCTGGTCGGCGGCATCGCGTTCTATCTGATCGCCCGCGAGAAGCCGGAAGACATGGGATTCGATTCACCGCATGACGACGCGTTGGATGACATGGCCAGGGAAGCCGCCGCGGTCATCGATTCCGAAAGCTCCTTTTCGCGGTACAAGGCCGTGCTGTCGAACTGGCGATTGCTGGTCGCCAGCGTTTCCATCGGCTTTCAAAACGCCGCGCGTTATGGATTGCTGGTGTGGGTTCCCGTTCATTTCCTCGGCGCCGACTGGTCCAAGGCCGACGCCAGCTCGGCCGTGATCGATCCGCGTTGGATCAGCATTGCGCTGCCGGTCGGCATGGCCGTCGGTGCATTCACTAACGGCTGGGTGTCCGACCATATCTTCAACTCGCGCCGCTATGCTGCCATCGTGCTCTACATGGTGCTGGCGTGCGTTACCGCGCTCTATATGTCCACCATTCCAACCACAGCCGTCTACCAGGGCCTGGTCGTGCTTTTCCTGTGCGGCTTCTTTGTCTATGGGCCGCAATCATCGTTCTGGGCGTTGTGCCCGGATCTGGTCGGGCACAAGCGCGCGGGAACGGCGACGGGCGTCATGAATTTCTGCGCCTATTTGTTTGCTGGGCTAGGCGAACCGATAATCGGACATTTCATGGATAGCACCCAGCAAACCTCGGTCGTGTTTGTGATCGTTGCAGCATGTTCCGCCGCAAGCGCTCTGGTCGCGATGTTCATCCGGCGCTAGGTGCATGAGCCGGAAAAGTGTGTAGCAGTTTTCCGTCGCGACAAACGCGAAAGCGTTTGCGCGGAGATCATGCGCAATAGGCCAGGATGCGGCTTCCCAATGCGCGGAGAGCCGCGTCCGGTTGAAGCGACCATGTCCATTCAGATCACGCCGGCCGCCCCGTAAGGCGGCCGGCATTTTAAGCGCCTGGATCAACGGCGCGTGCCAATCATATTCGCCTTAAGCCGTGGCGCGGTGGCCTTCAGCCATCTTGCCGGACTTCACCACCGTGGTCGGGGACCGAAGCCATGCCTCGCGAGTAATTGCGATCATCGAAGGCTGATCGACAATGCCGATGGAGTCCCACGTGAACAGGGCGTAGCCCGGCTTGGTGCCATCGACTCCGGCCGGAACAGCGACCTTGAGCTGCCCTGCGAGCCAGGCGAGCGAGCCGTAACCGCAGAGGCTGACGCAATGGTCTTCGGCGTCGTCTTTCTGGAAGCCGAGGCCAAACCATCCCGTCTGACCGTTGGTGGTTCGCCAGGCCGTTTCGAGCTGGGTCGCGGCAACGCCGATCTTGACCGGCCCTCTCGAGATCGCGCTGTCGAGCGTGGATGGATTG
>DATHPL010000146.1:0-4486 GCA_035483915.1 Bradyrhizobium sp. | reverse complement strand
CCGAGCTGCGAGGAGGCGTCGAGTTCGAGCGGATCGAGAAAATTGGAATCGACCCGGCGCAACAACACATCCAGTCGCTTCAGGCCGGCGACGGTGCGGATGTGAATGCGATCGCCGCTGACCGCGAGGTCATCGCCCTCGACCAGAAGGAAGCCGAGATAGCGCGCCAGCGTCGCGTGCTCGAAATAGGTCTCGTTGAACTGCCCGGGCGTCAACAGTCCAATGCGCGGCTCGTCCCGATCGGCACCGGCCCGTAGTGAGTCGCGGAACGCCTCGAAGAACGGCGCGACGCGCTCGACATTCATCGACTTGTAGAGGCTCGCAAAGGCGCGCGACAGCACCAGACGATTTTCGAGCGCATAGCCGGCGCCAGACGGCGCCTGCGTCCGGTCACTCAATATCCACCAGCGTCCGTCCGGTCCTCGGCCCACGTCGGCGGCATACAGGCTTAGATATCGCCCGCCCGGCGGCTTGATCCCGCACACGGGGCGCAGAAATTCTGGGCTGCCGGCGATCGCGGCTGCCGGTATCGCGCCTTCAGCGATCAGCTTGCCCTCGCCATAGAGATCACCAAGCACAAGCTCGAGCAATTGGGCGCGCTGCACGATGCCCGCGGTCAGTTGCCGCCAGTCGGCCTCATCGATCAAAAGCGGCAGGTGGCTCAAAGGCCACATCCGGTCGGAGGTTTCGCCGGGTGCGCGATAGCTGACGCCGGCTTCCCGCAGATGCCGGTCGGCGGTGCCGAAACGCCGTTCGATCTCGGCAGGTGTCAGGGTGGCGAAGGCTTCGAAAAAACGGCTCCAGACCGCACGCGGCATGCCGTCCTGCGCGATATATTCATCGGGAATTCCGGGCAGCGGCACATAGTCGCGCATCCACTGCGCTACACGGCGGCTGCCGGGACGGGCCTTGTTTCCTTGTCCGATTCCCTGGTCGGCCATCGCTACTGTCCCCGACTCTCTTCCACGCCTACACTGCAGTGTTCAATGCAAGAGCGGCGTCCGCAAGTCGAGAGTCAGGGGGAATTCAATTGTTCGTTCTTCGGGCGGTGGGTCGATCTTGCCCGGCGTGTGGCCATGATCCTGAAACCGGGCGAGCCGGCGCGCCTCAGCCTCGTAGGAATTGACAGGTTTGGTGTCATAGGTACGCCCGCCGGGATGGGCGACATGGTAGACGCAGCCGCCCAGCGAGCGGTTGTTCCAGCTGTCGATCAAATCGAACGTCAGCGGCGCATGGACGGGAATGGTCGGGTGCAGCCCGGACGCCGGCTGCCAGGCCTTGAAGCGGACGGCCGCGACCGCCTCGCCCGAGCGCCCCGTCGGCGTCATCGGCATCCGCCGGCCGTTGCAGGTGACGACGTGGCGGCCTTCGACGAAACCTTCGGCCTTGATCTGCAACCGTTCGACCGAGCTATCGACATAGCGCACGGTGCCGCCCGCGGTCCCCTCCTCGCCGAGAACATGCCAGGGTTCGAGCGCCTGACGGACTTCGAGCGAGACACCGCCGTGATGCACCCGGCCGAACATCGGAAAGCGAAATTCGAGCTGCGCTGCGTACCACTCCGGAGAGAACTCGTAGCCGGATTGTCCGAGTTCGCCGAGCACACCGAGAAAATCTTCCCACAGGAAGTGCGGCAGCATGAAGCGGTCGTGAAGGGTGGTGCCCCAGCGCACGAACTTCCCCTGCTGCGGCTCGCGCCATAACTTGGCGATCAGCGCGCGGATCAGCAATTGCTGGGCGAGCGACATCCGCGGATCGGGCGGCATCTCAAGTGCGCGAAATTCGACGAGGCCAAGCCGCCCGGTCGGGCTATCCGGCGAATAAAGCTTGTCGATGCAGATTTCGGCGCGATGGGTATTGCCGGTCATGTCGACCAGAATGTGCCGGAACAGGCGGTCGACCAGCCACAGCGGAATCTTTTCTCCCGGCGGCGGCACGTGGGCGAGCGCGATCTCCAGTTCGTAGAGGCCGTCATGCCGGGCCTCGTCGATGCGCGGCGCCTGGCTGGTCGGGCCGATGAACATGCCGGAGAAAAAATATGACAGCGATGGATGACGCTGCCAGTACAACACGAGGCTCTTCAACAAATCCGGCCGGCGCAGAAACGGCGAGTCCTTTGGCGTGCCGCCGCCGATCACCACATGATTGCCACCGCCGGTGCCGGTGTGCCGGCCATCGACCAGAAACTTGTTGGCTCCGAGTTTGATCTTTGCAGCGTCTTCATAGAGACCGAAGGTGATATCGACGGCCGAACGCCAGTTCGTCGACGGCTGGATGTTGACCTCGATGACGCCGGGATCGGGCGTCACCTTGATCACCTCGATGCGGGGATCGAACGGCGGCGGGTAGCCCTCGACATGCACCTTGACCTGCATGTCTTCGGCGGTCGCTTCGACTGCTGCGATCAATTCCAGATAGTCGTCGATCTTCTCCACGGGCGGCATGAACGCGCACAACACGCCGTCGCGGATTTCGATCGACATCGCGGTACGAACGCCGCCGCTCTTAAGTTGCTGTTCCTGCACCTGCTGATGCGGCCCGCTCCCCGCCGGCGCGCCGTCAAAGACCGGCAATTGCTCCCGCGGCTCCAGTGGATCCTGCTCGACGATGTAGGGATATTCGTCGGCAGGAATATGCGGCAGCGAAGCGATCGGCAGCCGAAGCCCCAACGGCGAGTCGCCCGGGGTCAGGAACAGGTTGCTCCGGCGCAATTGCCAGCGCTCGCTCTTCCACTTGCCGGCATCCGCATTCCAGCGCTGGATCGGCAGGACGAATCCACGAGGCTCGGTCAACCCCTTGTCGAATACCCGCGCCATCCGCGCCCGCTCCTCGGGGTCGGACAGCTTGGAGTCGCTGGGGTCGACATTCGGTGGCAGGCCTGCTTCCTTCTGTAACCAATGACCGGGATCTTCGAAGGCGGGCATGACGAATTCGGTGTCAACGCCCAGGCGCTCCGCGGTCTTTTCCGCAAAGTGCTGGGCTTCCTCAACGTTTGCCTTGTGCGGACCTTCGATGTCCGCGATCAGGTGGGAGTTCTTCCAGATCGGAACGCCGTCCTTGCGCCAGTAAAGCCCGAATGCCCAGCGCGGCAGGCTTTCGCCGGGGTACCATTTGCCCTGTCCGTAATGCAGCAGGCCGCCTGGCGCAAAGCGCGTCCGTAATTTGCGAATGAGCTCATCGGCGAAGCGGCGCTTGGTGGGACCGACTGCGGCGATGTTCCATTCCGGCGACTCCATATCGTCGACCGAGACGAAGGTCGGCTCGCCGCCCATCGTCAGGCGGACGTCGCCGGCCACAAGATCCGCATCGACCTGCTCGCCGAGTTTGTCGAGGCGTGCCCAGGATTCATCGGAGAACGGCCGGGTGATCCGTGGCGCTTCGCGGATTCGTTTGACGCTCATCTCGAAGCCGAACTCGACATTGGCGAAGCCGACCGCTCCGCTAATCGGCGCCGCCGTCCGGTAATGCGGCGTGGCGGCGACGGGAATATGTCCCTCGCCCGTCAGCATGCCCGAGGTGACATCGAATCCGATCCAGCCCGCGCCTGGCAGGTAGACCTCGGCCCAGGCGTGCAAATCGGTGAAATCGTTTTCGACCTCGCGCGGGCCTTCGACCGGGTCGATATCCGGACGCAGCTGGATCAGGTAACCGGAGACGAACCGCGCCGCGAAGCCGAGATGCCGCAAGATCTGGATCAGCAGCCACGCGGAGTCGCGGCAGGAGCCAGCGCCTGAGCCAAGCGTTTCCTCCGGGGTCTGAACGCCCGGTTCCATCCTGATGATGTAACGAGTCTTTTTCTGAAGCTCGGCGTTCAGATCGACGAGAAAATTGACGGTGCTGCTCGCCTCCCGCTTGATACCGGCGACGTAAGCGGCCAATAGCGGACCGGGCTCGGTGGTTGCAAGGTACGGCGCCAATTCGGTCTTGAGATCGGCGGTATACTCGAACGGAAAACTGTCGGCATAAGGCTCGACAAAGAAATCGAACGGGTTGATCACGGTCATCTGCGCCGAGAAATCAACTTCGATCTTTAGCTCATTGGCTTTCTCAGGAAATACGAAGCGCGCAAGCCAGTTGCCTTGCGGGTCCTGCTGCCAGTTCACGAAATGATTGGATGGAGTCACCTTGAGCGAATAGCTCAGGATCGGAACCCGTGTATGGGGCGCCGGCCGCAGCCGGATCGTCTGGGGACCGAGGTCGATCGGACGGTCATACGTGTAGTGCGTGACGTGATGCAGTGCGACGAAGATCGACACGAGAGGGGTGCTCCAGCAGCTTTTTTAAGCAGAACACCTGATCTGACCGACATCAAGCACTAACAACGGGCATCGGATGCCTACGGGCATGGCGAAAGACACCCCATTTCCTGGGGTCGTCCCCGCGAACGCGGGGACCCATACGCCGCGGCCTCGCGTTTGGGCAGGGTGGCTAACGGCTTCTGCCAAACAACACCTGTGGTTATGGGTCCCTGCGTTCGCAGGGACGA
>DATHPL010000145.1:0-7623 GCA_035483915.1 Bradyrhizobium sp. | reverse complement strand
CGCCAGATCCGCTCCGAGGAGATCGCGCTGATCGCCGACATCGGCGGCGGAACGTCGGACTTCTCGATCGTTCGGCTGTCGCCGGAACGCCATCGCCATACCGAGCGCAAGGACGATATCCTGGCCAATGACGGCGTCCGCATCGGCGGCACCGATTTCGATCGTTATCTCAGCCTTGGCGTCGTGATGCCATTGCTCGGCTACCGCTCGGCGATGAAGCGTGCGGAGCTTGACGTTCCCTCGGGCTATTTCCATGATCTCGCGACGTGGTCGAGCATCAACCGCATGTATGATCCGAAGGTCATCGGACAGGTCCGCCAAGTGCGTTACGAGGCGCAGCGGCCGGAATTGCTCGATCGTCTGGTGCGGGTGCTCGACGAGCAGCGCGGCCATACGATTGCGATGGATGTCGAAGGCGCCAAGATCAGCCTTTCAGAGAAGTCGAAATCGAGTATCGCGCTGGGCTGGATTGAGAAGGGCCTGGAGATCGGCATTGGACGCAAGGACCTGGTCAATCACACCCAGCGTCTCGCCGACCGCATCGAAGCCCGGATCGACATCTGCCTGAAGCAGGCCGGCCTCGCGGGAGCCGATATCGACGCGGTGTTCCTGACCGGCGGTTCGGTTCAACTCGCCCATGTCCGCAAGGCGATCACGTCGAAGCTGCCGGCGGCACGGGCGATCGATGGCGATACGTTTGGGGCAGTCGGCAAGGGGCTGACCATCGAGGCGGCACGACGCTACGGGACTTCCTGATCCTCGACGCGAGCCTTCTCCACCATCTTGAGACCGGCCGTTAGCCTAGCGCAGTGAGGAAGCCTGCGCGTCGAGATAGCAAGGGCGGTACATGCTCGTTAGCTCCTCGCCGCGCAAGAAGATGAGCTGTGGTTTCAACCCCCCACGCGCTGCGATCCAGCGCCGCACCAGGGACGGATACATCGAATACAGCGTTCGCGTCGCGCCGGAATTGGTGACCTCGCGGCCGTTAGCGTCCAGGTCGTACGCCGCGTGGAAGCCGAAATTAGCGCGCGACGTCACGCAAATCCTGTCGCGCGGAACCATGCCGAGAACGATCGTGCATGCCGAGGCGCAATAGCCGTCGATGATAACCGTCTCGCCCGAAGTGCGTAGGCTATGATATTTGTCGAGGTAAGTTCCGATCTTGCCGCCGCGATCATCGGCAATCCGGACTGCCGCAGAACTCGCGTGTACCCCTACCAAGAGAAGAGCCGCAGCCAGCAAAAACGTCGCAAATTTCATATCCCGATCCGATCCAAACTCGCCCCGTCGAACCACGATCGTAGCGACGGCCCGACCGGCGTCTATCCGTCGAACTACGGCGGCAAAGACGTAGGTCCTGTCTTAATTCGGCCATCGTGGGAGGAATGTCGCGATCGGACATGTGCTCGTGGACGCCAAGGGCGGCGCCAGCTTTCAGACGAAGCGGGGGATCGGGCCGTTGTGCGGCGTCTGGCTTGGAAGATCGACCTCGATGTCATCAACGTAGCACCAACCCCAACCCTCCGGAGGGTCGTAGCCCTCGATAATCGGATGACCGCTCGCTTCAAAGTGCCCACGGGCGTGTCGATGGGGCGACTGATCGCAGCAACCGACATGCCCGCAGCTGCGGCAGAGCCGCAGGTGTACCCAAGGCGATCCGATCCGCAGGCACTCCTCGCAACCGAGCGCGCTCGGGGTGACGACCTTGATGTGATGCGCGTGTGAACAGGACACTTGCAAGCTCCTGATTTCCTGGCGAATGGATTTTATTTTATACGAAAAGCTTTGAGAGAAGAGCGCAAAACGGCAGCGAGCAGATTTTACCCCGAAGTGCTAGCCCAACATTTGGGTATCGCCGCAGATAGAAATCGCCTGGCCGGAGATGGTGCGTCCGCGCGGGCTGGCGAGCAAAAGGATCTGGTTGGCGATCTGTTCCGGCGTGACGTAATCCTTGATCGACGTATAGGAGAACGCGGTCTTTTCCATTTCGGCATATGAAATTCCGCGCTGCTGGGCCTTTGCCTCGAGCACGCGACGTTGTCGATCGCCGGCGACGAGGCCGGGGAGTATGGCGTTGACACGGATATTGTCTGGTCCGAGTTCGATCGATAGCGATTTCGTGAAGCCGATCACGCCCCATTTCGCCGCCGCATAGGGCGAGCGCATGGCAAAACCCACGCGTCCGGCCGCCGACGAAAGGTTGACGATCGAGCCATTCGAGCTCTTGCGCAAATGAGGAACTGCCAGGCGCGTACAGTTGAATTGTCCAGTCAGGCAGATATCGATACAGCGATCCCAATCTTCCGGATGCATCTCTTCGACCCTGGCCGTCGGTCCGGCAATTCCGGCATTGTTGACGAGAACATCGAGCCCGCCGAGCGTTTTTATGGCGTCCTCGAACAGCTTTCCAACTGCGGTGCGATCGGCGACGTCACAATGAGTTTGAGTGATCGCCGGGTCGCTCGATGCGAGGGCGGACAGCGCCGAGCGGTCGACATCGCAGGTATGGACCTTCGCACCTTCACCGACAAAGGCGCGCGCGATGGCCAATCCAATGCCGTTCGCTCCCGCCGTGACCAGGACGCGCAAACCTTTGATATCCAGATCCATGATGGCTCCAACGCTTTGTAGGATGATTGGCAAAACCCGGCGAGGTGTTATTCGGCGAGGCCGCCGCGCGAAAGGATGAAGTTCGCTGCACTGTTGATATCAGCGGCGAGGCCGGCGCACTCGACAAATGCACGGTATTTTGCCAGTCTAACTGCGATCACCGATCACGGCAAGCGACCACAGCGCCTCAATAAATCGTGGGTTGGGTCCATCGTGATCGAACAATTGTTCGAGACCTCGATGGCCAGGCTGCGCAGGCCGAAACGTCCTGAAAAGAACAGAGCCATAAACAGCAAGACGGAGACCTCATGAGCCGCAAAGTTATCATCACGTGCGCAGTGACTGGCGCTATTCATACGCCTTCGATGTCGAAGGCGCTTCCGGTAACGCCGCAGGAGATTGCGGACGCAGCTGTCGATGCGGCGGAGGCGGGCGCGGCCATCGTGCATCTTCATGCACGCAATCCGAAGACAGGGCAGCCCGATCAAAGCCCCGAGGCGTTCGCGCCATTTTTGAAGATCATCAAGCAGCGGTCGAACGCGGTCATCAACCTGACGACCGGCGGTTCGCCCACGATGACGGTGGACGAACGGGTGCGCCCCGCGGCTGTTTACAAGCCGGAAGTCGCATCTCTGAACATGGGCTCGATGAACTTCGGCTTCTTCGGGATGCTCAACCGCTTCAAGAAATTCGAGCACGACTGGGAGCTGAAACATGTGCAGAACAAGGACATTGTATTCCGGAACACGTTCCAGGACATCGAATACGTGCTGAAGACGCTGGAGGAAACCGGCACGCGATTCGAGTTCGAATGCTACGACACGGCGCATCTGTACAATCTGAATTACTTCCTGGAGCAGGGGCTGGTGAAGCCGCCGCTGTTTGTACAAACGGTATTCGGCCTGCAAGGCGGCACCGGCGCGCATCCCGAGGACGTCATGCATATGAAGCGGACAGCCGACCGCTTGTTTGGCGACAAGTTCATCTGGTCGGTGCTTGGCGCCGGCCGCCATCAGTTGCCGATTGCTGCGATGGCTGCGGCAATGGGCGGCAATATCCGCGTCGGTCTGGAAGATTCGCTCTGGGCGGCACCTGGCCGAATGGCTGCGTCCAACGCCGAGCAGGTGACGCTCGCACGCAAGATTCTTGACGGCCTCGGCCTTCAGGTTGCGACGCCGGACGAAGCGCGTGAGATCCTCGATCTCAAGGGCGGGGACAAGCTGGAGGTTTAATCCGGCTCTGGCGCAATATCGCAGACCATTGATTTCCACCAGATGTTGGTGGCTTCCGTTCCTCCCGCAATGAGGATCGGTGGCCGAAGCGCAGCATCGATTGAAATGTCGTAACCTGGACCCCACGAGATAAAAAAATGAACTCGCAAGAAAAACGTCCGCCGCGTGACCAGGCCTTCGAGATTGAAGAAGCAACGATTGCCGATTTTCATGTGGCTATCAGATCGGGAGAGGTCACAGTTCTCTCCGTCGTGCAGCGTTATATCGAGCGCGTTCAGGCGTTCAACGGCGTTGCGAGCATGCTGGTGACGGAAGACGGAAGAGATATCGACGAAGTCCAGGGGGTAGTTCGAGGCACCGATCAGCTGCGGTTTCCAGTCCGTACGATGAGGATGTCTGATCTGCTGCCCGACCTGGACAAGTACAAAGGGGTGCCGCTCGAATATGGGCGCATGGAGACAACGGCGTCGGACCCGCGCGTCAAGCAGCAGTTCGGCACGATTGTCGGGATTCCGAACGCCGGGCAGGTTAATGCCTTGGGCACGCTGAATATTCGCGGAGAGCGATCTGTGACCTGTCGGGGCGAGTACGATTTGCATCCGTCAAAAGGTCCGTTGCCTCCAGGCGCTCCACCGGTGTGCGAGTATTTTCGCCAATTCCCGGATGCGCTGGAACGCGCGGCCGAATTAGACGCCGCTTACGGCCGAAATCCTGACCTCGAGAAGTTGCCGATGTACGGCGTCACCTTCTCGTTCAAAGATTCATTCGACGTCAAAGATATGCGTTCTACCGGCGCCGGTGATGCCGCTTACGATATCGACTTTCCTGCAAGGGATCACATTCTCGTCGAACAGCTTCGCAAGAAGGGCGCGATCATCTTCGCCAAGGCGATTTGCACCGAATACAACGGGCGCGCGGGCGATCCGGGCGGGCGCAATACCCCGAACAAGATCATTCCTTCGGTGCTGGGTCATCAGCGAAGTACCTGGGGCGGAAATCCGTCCAATCCGTACGATACGACGCGCGCGGCCTCGCTCGGATCAAGCTCGGGATCGGCCTTATCCGTCAGCACGAACATGGTCATGGCGAGCCTCGGTGAGGAGACCCGTGCGTCGTGTCGTGGTCCGTCGAACCACAATGCGGTCGCGCTCATCCTGCCGCACAAGGCGATGCTCGGCTTTGACGGCGGCGCCATTGGGGCTGACATCTATTGCGATCGCAGCGGCATTCACGCACGGAAACTGGCGGACTGCGCCAAGATCCTCGATGCGCTCAAGGATCCCGAAGAAGGATATTACGATCCACGCGATCCGTTTACGACTGTCCCGCGTTCTTCGGTACTCGACACGCCGTACGCCGATCATGCGACGGGTAGCGGTTCGCGCGATGCGCTCCGTGGTATGCGGATCGGCGTTATCCGCGAATCGATGATCATCCCCAAAGGAAGCAAGACCGAAGAACCGATTGTCGACGCCGCCAAAGTCGAGATCAAGGATGTTCTGGCAAAGCATCTTGGTGCGACGCTCGTGGAGTCCTCCGATCCGCTCTGGACGCCGGATCCCGAAATCGAGAGCATGGCGACGGACTTCAGGCAGGCGCTGGCGAAGCTCGTTCCGGTTTTCATGCCAGACATCCTGTTTCGGCTGGATCGAAACAAGAAGCCGCTTTTCAAGGAGTTTGCCGCTGCGATCGTCCCGACAGAGTTCGAGCCGGGGCTGGTGTTCGGCACCGGAAAGATGCAACCGATCGACTACATGGTTGCGATGGCAGAGGCACGCATTCAGCCGCCGTCAAACCTTGACCTCGGTACCATCCAGCAGCAGGAGCTGGCCAACACGTTCCGGTTCCACATTTCTCAATATCTGATGCGGCGGACGGCTGACTGGGCCGAGAAGGGGTTTGTGGAAACGCTGGCCGATTGGCAGGCGCTCAATGCGCGATCGAAATTCTGGGGCGACGATCAGCGCGCAGCTTTCAAGAATTGGGAAGAGATCGAGGACCCGCGAAACCGGCTCGGCGGCCGTCAGGGTGTCAATGAACGCATCATGCTGCGCGAACTGCTTCGGCGCGCCGATATGATGGTTATCCTGGAAAACAAGCTTGATGCCCTGGTGCGTCTGCACACGCCATGGCCGCCCGGTCTCATCGGGCATCCGCATCAGTATGATATTCCAAGCAACCTGTCGCCGGAGTCGTTGAGTGGGCCGAACGCCGGTCTGACCGAGGTGCTCGTTCCGGCAGGTTACGTCACCACCGTGTACGATCCGGTCTTCGCGTTGACAGAAGACGGCAAGCGGTATGTTTCGAAGCCATCGAATATTCCGACCCAGATCGCGGCGCCGGGCCTTCCGTTCTCGCTGGTCTTCCGAGCCGAGCCGGGGAAAGAGGACGTGCTGTTGAAAATTGCCTCGGCTTACGAAGCGGCGTCAAATCGCCGTATTCCGCCGCCGGCATTCAGGTCCCTGGGACGCCATTGAGACGAGGGCCGATTAACATCGCGGGTGTCATCAACGCGCCGAAGCGACGTGCTAGCCTAGTTTGCAAGTCTGCTTGAGCCAGAGGCTGACTTGGGTCGCAACATCCACCTCGTGGCCGGTATAGAAGTGGTCGCAATTGGGCAGAATGCGCACCTCGCACGGGGCCCCCGCACGTTCAGCGAACGCTTCGGCGGGATAGGCCTCGGGCGCTTCATGGTCACCGCGCAAGTAAAGAGAGGGGCATCGCACCTTGGCCGCGTTCGCGACCGTACTGGGCGTGTCGTACACGCGGTCGATAAAACTCTCGGCGCTGATAACCCACCACCAGCCGGGCAGCAACATCAGCTCACGTCCTTCGCCGCGTGCAATCATCTCTTTGGCCCGCGCGGTGAGTAGCGCTAATTGGTCGCCCGCAAACATTCCGCTACTGCTCATTTGCGGCACGTTCTCCAGACCGCCGATATGGGCCGACAACAGAACCAAAGCCCGCGGGTTACCGTAGTTGTCCGCGCAATGTTGCGCCGCGAGCATGCCGCCGTTGCTGTGACCGATGATGATGGGATTTTCGAAGCCTCGCGATGCGAGCCAGTCGGACGCAGCACGATTGTCGACAATTCCTTCACGGGCCAGCTGAAAGGATCCGCCCCCGACGGTACGGCCGTGGAGGGACGTCACCATGTCGTGGCCGCGACGGTTGAAGGCGAGCGAGGCAATGCCATAAGACGCCAGAACGCCAGGAAGAAACCGCGACGGCCCGGTATAGAAATTATGGCAATTGCCGTGGAAGATCAGCGCTACTGCTTCGATCTTGCCGTTCTTTGGCGTGTAGAAGATGCCATCGAGCGGTTCGGCCTCCGTGGCTATTGAGACGAGTTCGAGGAGCACTGCTGACCCTCCATGATTGCTGCAGCTTAATGTTGTTTCCAGGGACGGGCTTATCCAAACTGTCGCTCGCTCACGTGTCCAATGCGGCCATCATCGGCGCACCATAACGTTCGCCCTTTGCCGCCGGCAGATTGCTGTTGATTTCCGCGATCTCTGCAGCCGTCAATTGGACGTCCAGTGCGGCGATATTCTCTTTGACGGCCTCCAGTCGACGGCTTCCCGGAATCGGTACGATGTCGTCGCCACGGGTTAACACCCACGCCAGTGCGAGCTGGGCAGCGGTAATGCCTTTCTTCCTGGCCAAATCAGTGAAGCGTTCCGCGATTGCCCGATTTTCCCTCAGGTTCTCGGCTTGAAACCGCGGCATTGACCGGCGCACGTCGCCTTCGGGCAGGTCTGATTCCGATGCGATCCTGGCA
>DATHPL010000144.1:0-7206 GCA_035483915.1 Bradyrhizobium sp. | reverse complement strand
TGGCCGCCCTGCATGATGCCGAATTCGGCCGCCTGCTTCAGCGCGTTGGTGGTGTCGCCGCCGGCATTGGCGAGCGCCACCACCTTGGCCTTGGAGGCCTGCGCCTGCAGCAGGAACGAGGAGAAGTCCGACGAGTTGAGCGGATGGCGGACGTCGCCCAGCACCTTGCCGCCGCTCTCCTTGACGACGTTGGCGGCATCGCGCTCCAGCGCCATGCCGAAAGCATAATCGGCGGTGACGAAGAACCAGGTATCCTCGCCGCGCTTGACCATCGCCTTGCCGGCGACGTTGGACAGCGCATAGGTGTCGTAGGTCCAGTGCACGGTGTTGGGCGAGCAGGCCACGCCAGTGAGATCGGAAGTGCCGCCGCCGGAATTGATGTGGATCTTATTCTTCTCGCGGGTCAGTGCCGAGATCGGCAGCGCGACCGAGGACGTCGGCACGTCGAAGATCGCGTCGACCTTTTCGTTGTCGTACCAGTTGCGCGCAATGCTGACGCCGACGTCGGGCTTGTTCTGGTGGTCGGCCGAGATCATTTCGACCGGCTTGCCCTTCACCTTGCCGCCGTAATCGGTGATCGCCATCTGCACGGCGGCGACCGAGCCCTTGCCGGTGGCGTCCGCATAAAGGCTCGACATGTCGGTCAGCACGCCGATCTTGACGACGTCGTCGGAAATTTGCGCATTCGCTGGCAAACCGGACGCGGCGATGGCAAGTCCGGCCATCAGTGCCGCTGCAAATGATTTCATCATGTTCCCTCTCTGGTGTTGTCTGGCTGCTTTTTTTGTTTTTGATCGCCTGTTTTAACCGGCTTCGTGGCGACCCGCAAAGCCTGAACGTCAGGCTGGCGGCGCGGCGCATTAGTATTAACGGTGCTCATCTCCCTCCCCCTGAAAGGGGGACGGTCGGGGGAGGGGCAGGGGAAAGTTAAGACAAATCGACGGCTCAAAGACCCGGCAGCGCCGCCACCGTGACGTTGATGGTACCGGAGACCTCCGCGATCAGGCGCAGCGTCTTGGAATCGTAGGCGATGTCGGCAAGGGCGAGGTTTGCGATATCCGCGGTCACCCGCACGGTAGCGTCGTTCTTCTGCAAATCCGAGAGAGCGGCTGCGACCATTTTCTGCGCGTCGCCCAGGAACGGCTTGAGGTCCACGGTGGTCTTCTCGGCCAGCGTCTTTTGCAGATGCGGCATAACGGCGCGCGCGGCCGCGCCCAACAGCCCGAAGGCGGCCTCCGACTCCACGGCCATTTCGACATTGGCGAGCCGCAGGATCTGGTTTGTCTGATCGAGCACCGGCCGGCCCCAGATATGCACGGTCGCCTCGCCGCCGAACGAGAAGAAGCTGTTTTTCTCCTTGGCGTTGATCAGAAGCGAGATCAACAGCCGGTCACCCGAGGCGGACACTTGCGCGTGCTTCACGGTCACGTTCACCGAACTCGATCCGTCTTCGGGAAAGTTGCGCCCGATCAACTGCGCTTCCACGAGTTTGTCGACGTCGGCAAAGGGGATGTCGATCGGGATTCCGATGCTGACGACCGGCTGTGTCGGCGGCACGATCGAAATCTTGTCGGGGAACGGACACATCGGCGTGGTCTGTTTCGGCGTGATGCGGGTTTCCGCCTCGATGCCGAGCGTCATGTTGATCGCGGTCGCGCTGATGCTCGGCTGCACCGCCACCGCTCGCGTCGGCCGCAACTCAAGCCAGAGTGGCGGCGCCGACGAGTTGCCGGCCGTGAGCGGAATCGAACGGCAGGCCTGGCTCCATTGAATCCGCGCACTGCGCTCGAACGAAGGGTCGTTGCGGATGCGGTTGCCCGCAGCGGTGATCTGGTCGGCGACGTTCTTGTCGAGCACCGGCTTGACCTGCGCCGGCACGTTGAGCTTCGCGCCGGCCACCGACAGGCTGGTGTCGCCGAGATTCACGCTCCCGTTCAGATTGGGCTCGATCCGCCAGTTGGCCGCGAACTTCGGCCGCGAGGTGACGGTCACGTTGCCCCGGATCTCGGCAGAGGCATTGACGGCCTTGATGTTGATGCTGCCGATCTGCTTCGCGACATTGCCGCCAAGCAGTCCACCGATGGCATCGCCGACCGCGCCGGTGGCCTTGGCCGCCAGCGAGCCCGTGACGTTTAGTTTTCCGTTCAGCGCCGTGGCCAGCGACAGCACGTCCTGGCCGCCGGTGACCCCGATCGCTCCGCGCGAGGCGGTCCAGCCGATGTCGGCGTTTTGCAACACCTGCGAAACCGGATTGTCGGCCTTGCCGGAAAAATTGCGCGGCGTGCCGCGGTCGGCCGCATCGCGGATCGCGGTGATGGGAATGACCACCTGGGCCAGGATCACGGAACTGCGAGGGGCCGGCGGCAGCGGCGGCAGGTCGACCAGGGCCGGCCGGGAACCGGCGCCGCGCGGTGAAAACCAGTCCATCGCCTTCAGGCTGACGAAGAACGAGACCGCGAGCACCGCGATCGCGAGCAGAATGGCGTTAAGACGCATCGTCCCCCCGGACTGATTCAATAAGAGTCTATAGGGCCGGGGTGGAGGGCGCTAGAGCGGCGGACCCGGTCTTGAGGAAAACCAAGATAGCTCAAGGCATTGGCCGCAATGTGGTCGAATGATTGCTGGCTGGAAACGGAAAGAAACCTCGCCCCTCATCCTGAGGAGCGGCGGTTTCGCCGCGTCTAAGGATGAAGGCCATAACGGCCTCATGGTTCGAGACGGCGCAATTGCGCCTCCTCACCATGAGGATTAGCGCTGAGCCCTGACGACCGGATAAGTTCTAGGCGCGGCGATCCATCGGCAGCACAATCACCTTGGTGCCGACGCTCACCCGCGAATAGAGATCGGTGACATCGGGGTTAGTGAGGCGGATGCAGCCGGAAGAGACATGGGTGCCGATGGTCGAAGGCTGAGTGGTGCCATGAATGCGGTACACCGTGCCGCCGAGATACATCGCCCGCGCCCCTAGCGGATTGCCGGGGCCGCCGGCCATCTGACGCGGCAGATAAGGCTGGCGCGCGATCATTTCCGGCGGCGGAGTCCAATCCGGCCACTCGGCCTTTCTGGTGATCGTCTGCGTGCCGGACCAGGTAAAACCGTCGCGGCCGACGCCGATGCCGTAGCGGATCGCCTGCCCATTGCCGAGCACATAATAAAGATAAGTGTTGGGGGTATCGATGATGATCGTGCCGGCCGCTTCGCGGGTCGAATAGCTGACGACCTGGCGCTTGAACCGCGCCGGCAGTTCGAACGGTACATCAGCTTCGTCTGAAGGCGCCGGTTGTGCGGCTTGCGGCGGTTCCGGCGTCGCAAAGGGAAACAACGGTCGCGGCGCGGCGGCCGCCGAACCGGCTAACACGATGACACCAGCAGTGAGCGCCGCCGTTACGGACGCGCGAAGGATCTTTGGTCTGAAGGCGCTGGACGCAAACATCTGTTGATCTCTGCCCTGTTGATCTCTTGCACGCCGTTTCTGGTCGCGTCATTGGCCGCGATTCATAACCGCAAATCATTTCCGGACGTTTTCGCCGAAGAGCGAAAATCGCTCCGCCGTGTTCATGAATTATTTCATCTCACTGTCATGAAGCCCGAAAGCAGGGGGCCAATGCGAAATTCGGGGCCGTTAACCTCTGTGACGTCACACGCTTGAAATATCTCTGGCACAACGTCGCGCCTTAAAGAATCAACAAGGCATCCACCGATGCGAATCCTGATCGCGACAGACGCTTGGCACCCGCAGGTTAACGGCGTGGTGCGCACCTTGACCTCGCTCAAGCGCGCAGCTGGCTCGCTCGGTGCGGACATCGAATTCCTGACGCCCGAGGGATTCCCCTCGATGGAGTTGCCGACCTATCCGGGTTTGCGGGTCGCATGGACCAACCGGCGCGAGATTGCACGGCGCATCGAGGCCGCGGCTCCGGAAGCGATTCACATCGCGACGGAAGGCCCGGTCGGCTGGGCGGCGCGGGCCTATTGCTTGCGGCGCGGGCTTGCGTTTACGACCTCCTACACGACGCGGTTTCCGGAATATATCGCGGTCCGCTCGATCATTCCGGCGTCCGTGACTTATGCGGTGCTGCGCCGGTTTCATAACGCGGCGGCGACGACGATGGTCGCGGTGCCGTCTCTTTATAATGAGCTCACCGCGCGCGGCTTCCGCAAGCTCGGCTTCTGGGGACGCGGCGTCGATACCGAACTGTTCAATCCGGATCACCCCGCGTACCTCGATCTGCCGCGCCCGATCTTCATGACCATGGGCCGCGTCGCAATCGAGAAGAACATCGAGGCATTTTTGTCGCTCGACCTGCCCGGCTCCAAGGTTGTGGTCGGCGACGGGCCGCAGCGGCGCGAACTCGCGCAAAAATATCCTGACGTCCGCTTCCTGGGCGAAAAGAAAGGCGCGGACCTGACCGCGCATCTGGCGGCCGCCGACGTCTTCGTGTTTCCAAGCCTGACCGATACGTTTGGCGTCGTGCAGCTCGAGGCGCTGGCTTGCGGTACGCCGGTTGCGGCATTTCCGGTGACCGGCCCGATCGACGTGATCGCCAACCATCCGATCGGTGCGCTGGACAAGGATTTGCGAGCGGCCTGCCTGCGTGCGCTCAACATGTCGCGCGAAACTTGCCGCCAGTTTGCGCTGGAGCGTTCCTGGGAAAACAGCGCCCGGCAGTTCATCGGTAATTTGAGTGCGTTGCAGCCGAGCCGGTCGCCCCGTGCAGTTCCGATCGCAGCCGAAAGTCACGCGGTGGGCGGCTAAACCAACTCAAGGCTGGATCCGGCAAAACGTGGATCGGCCTCGACCCTCAAGGAAAACGAGAAGAGATTATGGCAGAGAGCATCAAACTGGACGACGCTACGCATCTGGATTTCGACCGCGAAATGGTCGAGCAGGCCTATGACCGCTGGGCGCCGATTTACGACCTCGTGTTCGGCGGGGTCTTCTCGAAGGGCCGCACCGCCGCGATCCAGGCCACCAACAAGCTCGGCGGTCGCGTGCTCGAAGTCGGCGTCGGCACCGGCATTTCGCTGCCGCTTTATGCGCCGAACGTGCGCATTTTCGGCACCGACATTTCCGAAGCGATGCTTAACAAGGCGAGGAAGCGCGTCGCCGAGCAAAAGCTGAAGAATGTCGAAGGGCTTGCGGTGATGGACGCCGAGAAGCTCGAATTCGAAGACAACTCCTTCGACGTCGTGATGGCGCAATACGTCGTCACTGCCGTGCCGAATCCGGAAGTGGCGCTGGATGAATTCGCCCGCGTGCTGCGGCCGGGCGGCGAACTGATCATCCTCACCCGTGTCAGCGCTGACGAAGGTGTGCGCCGCTTCATCGAGCTGGGATTGCAGCCGGTGGTCCGCCATCTCGGCTTCCGTACCGCCGAATTCTCCTGGTCGCGCTATACGACCTGGCTTGCGGGCGCCAAGAACGTCGAGCTGGCGGAGCGCCGTCTGATTCCGCCGCTCGGCCACTTCTCGCTGGTGCGGATCCGCAAGGTCGCCAAACCCGCCTGATCTTTCGGCCGGCGTTTCAAGCCCGGCCGACTTTTGTGACAGCGTCGCCGGAAAACCGAGTGTGACATTATGATGATGTCACACGCCGGACAT
Organism: Bradyrhizobium sp.; assembly: GCA_035483915.1. Classification (GTDB taxonomy): domain Bacteria; phylum Pseudomonadota; class Alphaproteobacteria; order Rhizobiales; family Xanthobacteraceae; genus Bradyrhizobium. The sequence goes on along the minus strand of DATHPL010000144.1, from coordinate 1,605 downwards.
CGAAATCCTGTAACGTTCCTTCGACTCATCCTTTTTGGGGAAGACCATGATCAAGAATTTCCTGGAGCAGCTGCGTATCCAGCGCTGGGACGACCATCGCTTTTACCACCACAGCCGGATCAACCAGAGCCTGCACTTCGTCAGCGCCGTGAGTTTCATGATCGGCTATGTCATGATGTTCTTCGATCCGATGATGTCGGCGCTGATCGGCTGGCTGGTCTCGATGACCTCGCGCCAGGCCGGACATTTCTTCTTCGAGCCGCGCGACTACGACCACATCAACGATGTGACCCACGAGCACAAGGAAGAGATCAAGGTCGGCTACAACCTGCGCCGCAAGGTCGTGCTGATGACGATCTGGGCCTTGTCGCCGGTCGTGCTCTACGCCGATCCGACCCTGTTCGGCCTGTTCACGCCCTGGGCGACGCCGGCCGATTTCATGCGTCAGGTCGCCAAGATCTGGCTGGTGGTCGGTGTCGGCGGTCTTCTGTTCCGCACCGTGCACCTGTTCTTCATCCGCGATGTCGAAACCGGCCTCGTCTGGATGACCAAGATCCTCACCGACCCCTTCAACGACTTCCAGCTCTATCGCAAGGCGCCGCTGGCGCTGCTGCGCGGCGAGCTGATCGATCCGGGCCTCGACATCATCGAGCACAACGAGCTCACCGAGCAGCACGCCTGATCATTCAGGTTCAAATGCCTGCTACAGTCGTCATGCCCGGCCTCGTGCCGGGCATCTTCTTTCTTCACCTCGCCCCGCTTGCGGGGAGAGGTCGCATCGCAATATGCGATGCGGGTGAGGGGGAGTTTCCGAGAGCTCGGCGTATCGATGGAGCCCCTCACCCTAACCCTCTCCCCGTAAACGGGGAGAGGGAAAAGGAAGCCTCACCGCCCGAACTTGCTGGCGATCATCTCTTTGAGGATCTGGCGGCGGATCGCCTTGTTGGTCAGCGTGGGCGAATGCCACCACCAGCCGTCGCGCTTCATCTTTTGCGCGGCCGCGACAAAGCGCTGCTCGACCTCGGCAAAGTCTGCATCGGTGAAGTTCAGGCTGAAGATCAACCGTCCGGTGCCGACCCAGCTCAAGGCCAGGCCCTCGGCGCGCAAGTAATACTGGAGCATCCAGTTGTACCGGGAAGGCTCGGTATATTGCACGGTCCAGACCGAGGACATGTTGGCGACGCGTACCGGCAGGTTTTCCTGCTCCAGCCGCGCGTTGAGCGCCTCGGCGCGGCCATTCCAGGTCGCGTCGAGCCCGTCATAGATGCTGCGGAAATTCGGGCTCGCGAGACGAGACAGGAACTCGTCCATTGCCGTCATGACATAGGGATGCGAGTTGAAGGTGCCGCGGGCGAAACAGACGTCGGCCGGACGATCGTCGCGGAAACGGCGCATCAGTTCCTTGGTGCCGCAGACGACGCCGATCGGGAGCCCGCCGGCGAGGCTCTTGCCGTAGGTCACCATGTCGGCGCGGACGCCGAAATATTCCTGGGCGCCGCCGACGGCGATCCGGAAGCCCAGAAACACCTCGTCGAAAATCAGGACGATGCCGCGTTCGGTGCAGACCTGGCGCAACTCCTTGAGCCACGCGGCATAGGCATCGCG
>DATHPL010000143.1:0-6512 GCA_035483915.1 Bradyrhizobium sp. | reverse complement strand
CCGGTCTTGATGCTGAGCAGGCTCGCGGTCTCGATCTGGTTAGGATCGAAATGATTGCGATGGATGCTTTGCGCGCGAAACATCAGGTCGGCGAAAGGAAGATTATAAAGCGCTTCCGCTTCCGCCCGCCTCCAGTCGCGCCGGATCGTCCCAATGCCTCGTTCCGTACCTTGGCCGTCATTTCGCGTTTCAACCAACCCGTCGGCCATGGCCTAAGTCTCCATTTTCATAGATAAAATATGTGTTTATCTATAATATTGCTGCTGGATCGAGGTTAGCCTAGGTTGGAAGTTCCTGCATTTGATTTTACGATAGATAATCTATGAGCGAAGTCGACGAGAACGCCACCGTTGCCACGCGGATCGCCGAGACCGTTGCGGAGCGGATCATCGCAGGGACTCTCAAGCCGGATATGCCGCTCCGCCAGGACCACGTGGCGCGGGAGTTCAACTCGAGCCACGTCCCGGTTCGGGAAGCCTTTCGTCAACTCGAAGCCCAGCATCTGGTGGTTGCCCTTCCCCGGCGCGGCGTGCGGGTCGCGCCACTCGATGCCGGCTCCGTCAGGGAAATCTCGGAAATGCGGGCCGCACTCGAAGTGGTCGCGCTGCGCCACGCCGCACCTCGGCTGACGCCGGCTCATCTCGCCAGGATCGAACTCGCTTTGATCGAAGGCGACAACGCCGAAACACTGCAGGAGTTTGAGGCCGCCAACCGCGGCTTTCACCAGGCGCTGGTGATGCCATGCGGGATGCCGCGGCTTCTCGCGAGCCTTGACGGATTGCAGCGCGCCAATTCACGTCTGGTGTTCGCGATGGCGCGCAGTTCGGGCTGGCCGCGATCCAATCAGGACCACCGCCTCATTCTCGGGGCCTTGCGCGCGCGCGACATCGAACAGGCTTGTAGCCTGCTTGCCCGGCACATTCAGACCATTGAGCGGCTGACCGCTCCGGCGACATACTGAGATGATCAATCGGTAGCAAAGATGGGAGCGACGCTGTTAAGCGCCGGCCGCCGGCAGGCTCGCAGCCGCGATGGCAACGATTTCAGCCAAACGCCGTCCGATCCGGGACTGGGTCGAGCGCAACAATGCATTCAAGCGGGCCATAACCTTCATTCCCGGCGCCTTCGCCCGAGCCGTTGGCCCGGAAGTCAAAAGACGCTTGGTTGAAGGTATGGGTTCCCGTCGCAGACGAGTCGAGACCGCGGCAAAAATAGCAATGCGACCATCGTCCGAACCAGACGCTGCAGCAGTTTTATTGCCGCATGGCGGTCAAAGAAGAGCAAAATCTTCTATCGCTCTTGAGAGCTGATCGACGTCCGGTGACGCCTAGCCCGGCGAAAATCCAAAGGTGCGCTCGAAGCGCTTGACGTAAGCCGGCCAGACTTCAGGGTTAATAAGACGCGGCGGCCGCTTGCCGTCCAGCGCGTCGAGCATCTGCTCGGCGGCAATTCGCGCCATATTCTCCCGCGCCTCTTTAGTCACGCCGGCGGTATGCGGGCTCGCCAGCACATTGTCGAATTGCAACAGCGGATGATCGGGCGGCGGCGGCTCCTTGGCCCAGACGTCGAGGCCTGCGCCCGCGATGCGCTGGTCGCGCAGCGCCTGCTCCAGTGCCACCTCGTCGTGGATGAAACCGCGAGCGGTGGTGATGAAATAGGCGTGCGGCTGCATAGCTGCGAATTCGCGCGCCCCGATCATGCCCCTGTTGTCCTTGGTCAGCGGGCACGAAATCGAAACGAAATCCGAGCGGCGCAGCAAGTCCTCCAGCGAGACCTTCTCGCCGCCGCGCTCCGCCATTTCGGTTGCCGACAGATAAGGGTCATAGGCGAGTACGTTCATGCCGAGCAGGCCCTTGCAGAGTGCGGCGATGCGACGGCCGACATTGCCCAAGCCCACGATGCCGATCGTCTTGCCTTGCACCTCGGCGCCCATCAGCGCGTTGCGGTTGATATTGGCCTCGCGGCGGAGCACGCGATCGGCCTGGATGATCCGCTTCGACAGCGTAATCAACATCGCCAGCGCGTGTTCGGCGACCGATTGGGCATTGCCGCCGGACTGATTGACCACGATCACGCCTGCCGCCGTGCAGGCCTCGACGTCGACGGGATCGTAGCCCGCGCCGTTGCTGGAGACGATCAGGAGGTTCGGCGCCCGGCGCAACAAATCTGCATCAACATGGAAATGCCTCGCCAGTTCGTCGCGCGCGGCCCCGATCTGATAGGCATGCGCAGCGGAAAGAATCGGCGCGGAGACATCTTCGGGACTTTCGTTCTCGAGCCGGTCGAGCCGCACGTCAGGACGCGCTTTGAGGATATCGACGTAAATCTGGTTGGGGAGATATTTGACGTAAAAGACGCGCTTATTGTTGACGGACATCATTCCACTTTCAGTTCAGAGCGTTCAACTATTCGGCCGTGATCCCGGAGGACTTGATGATTGCCCCCCACTTCTCGTAATCGGCGTGAATCTTGGCGTCGAGTTCTTTGGAAGAACCACCGATCGGCGAGGCGCCGAACTTGGCCAGCCGTTCCTTCACCGGTTCGGTGTTCAGCGCGGCGACAAAATCACGGGAGATTTTCGCAACGAGATCGGAGGGCATGCCCGCCGGCCCCAGGAGAGCCCACCACACCTCGGTGTCGTAGCCGGGCACGGTCTCTGACATCGCGGGCACATTGGGCAAAAATGGCGACCGCTTGGAGGTGGTCACCGCGAGTGCGCGCAGCGTGCCCGCCTTCAACTGCCCCAGCGCTTCCGGCGAATTGTTGAAGGACATCGGAATTTGCCCGCCTAAGAGATCGTTGATCGCGGGCGCGCCACCTTTGTAGGGAATCGCACTCATGTCGACGCCGGCAAGTTTCTTGAGCAATTCGCCGGCTAGATGCGTCGAGGTGCCGTTGCCCGATTGGCCAAAAGAAAGGCTTCCCGGTTTGGCCTTGGCTTGCGCAATGACATCGGCGAGCGTCTTGAACGGGGAATCCGCCTTCACCAACAGGATATTGGGTGAAGAAGCCAATATCGAGATCGGGGTGAAATCCTTGAACGTGTCGTAGGGAAGCTTCGGATAGAGGAACGGGTTGGTGGCGTGACCGCTGGCCACGACCATCAGTGTGTAGCCGTCGGGCGCCGACGTCACGAGCGCCTGTGAGGCCACCACGCCGCCGGCCCCGGGGCGGTTCTCCACCACGACAGACTGCCCCCATTGGCGGGAGACCGCGTCGCCCAAGGTGCGCGCAAGAATGTCCACGCCGCCGCCGGCCGTATAAGGTACGAAAATATGGACGGGTCGGGAGGGAAATGGCGTCTCGGCGAACGCCGCGCCAGACGCAACCATCGCGGCCGCGCAGACAGCCCGCCGCGACCACCGGCTCAAGAACAGAATGCTCCAGAACGAGCTGTCCAAGAACCTCACCTCCCGATTTTCTTAATCGCCCTTATGGCACGCTTGCGTGACGGCCGCCTCATCGCCACACGCAGATCACGATACGGCGGGGACATGTTGACAATCCCGCCGTTCGCGTCAAGTTTCGGCGCTCAAACAAGGCGACCGCCGTGAGGTTGCGGAGGCGGAGGAAACTTCAATGGTGGCTGCGGACGGACAAATGTCTCCGAACGGCCTTGGCGAAAAGGCCTGGTACGAAATCGTCCTGCAAACCCTCAAACGCAACGATATCCGCCTGGTGCCTTATGTGCCGGACCGAGTGCTGACGAGGCTGATCAAGGAAATCCACGCCGACCCGTTCTTTACAGCGTTCCCGACCGCGCGCGAGGAAGAAGCCGTCGGGATCGTTTCGGGGGCCTGGATGGCCGGGATGCGCGGCGCCGTGCTGATGCAGACCTCCGGCTTTGCGACGCTCGCCAATGTGCTGGCTTCGCTCGCCATCCCCTATCAGATCCCCTTGATCATGTTCGTATCCGAACGTGGAACGCTCGGCGAGTTCAACTACGGGCAGTCGCTGGTTTGCCGCACCATGCGGCCCGTGCTCGATTCACTCGCCATGGAACATCACACCGCAACAAGGCTCGATGAATTCGAATTCATCGTCGACCGATCGATCAAGCAGGCCATCACGACACAAGCGCCGGTGGCGCTGATTTTGTCGCCACTCCTGACCGGCGGCAAGGTGTTCGACAAGTGAGCGATCCCATGAACAAGCCCGCCAATACGCCCGCACGCAACACCAAGGTGATGAACCGCTTCGATCTCACCTCGCGGCTGGTCGCCAAGTTAAAAAAGGAAGAGGCTGTCATCGGCGGCATCGGCAACACCAATTTCGATCTGTGGGCCGCCGGTCATCGCCCGCAGAACTTCTATATGCTGGGCAGCATGGGGCTCGCGTTTCCGATCGCGCTCGGCGTTGCGCTGGCGCAACCCAACCGCCGCGTCTTTGCGCTGGAGGGCGACGGCTCGCTGTTGATGCAACTGGGATGTCTGTCGACGATTGCGACCTTGAGGCCGAAAAACCTCAGCATGATCGTGATGGACAACGGTATCTATCAGATCACCGGCGCGCAACCGACGCCGGCTGCCGCGGCGACCGATCTGATCGCGGTCGCAATCGGCTGCGGTCTGGCGAACAGCACCTGGGCGGCCGATGAAGAGGATTTCGAGCGGCTGATCGATCAATCGCTGACGGCTTCCGAGCCGATGCTGATCGGCGTGCGGATCGACGACAAGCCGGGAACGGGCGCCACTCGCCGCGATCCCGTTCAGATCCGGGAACGCTTCATGCTCGGCGTCGGCGTTCGCGAGCCGATGTGAAGCGCAATGTGAGCGGCCAGAAACATTCCTGACCGCTCACATCAGGCAAAATCGTCAGATCAACTTTAATCGATGACTCTGATCACCCGGCGTGTGCGCGGGTCGACGATCAGTCGCTGCTTGTTTACGACCGCATAGCGATAGTCGGTGTAACCAGGCACCGGCCGCACCTCGACGGATGCCGGCAACGGCTCGCCCACCACGACCGGCTCCTCGATCGTCACATAAGACGGCTCCCGCACGCCCTCGACGGACGTGATCACTGCATTCGGAATTTCGACGGCGGCGCCGACTGCGGCCCCGACCGTGCCGCCGACGATCTCGCCGACGGGACCTGCGACTGCTCCGCCCGTCCTCGCGCCGTTCACCGCGCCGGTCGCAGTGGTGGATTGCGCCCACACACTGCCCGATGCCAGCAGCGACACAGCAATCAGCGGAAACATAAGCCTGCTTTTCATCACATCCTCCTTCATGTCCACGGCGCACAACCGCTGGCAGAAGGAGTTGTTCCGCGGGGAACACAGGTTTCATGTATCCGAAGATGAGCGAAAGTTCCGGCTGTTACGTGCTGTCTCTTAGAGCCCCCTTCGTCGCCCGCGTTCGGCGCGGAAACCTGCCGCGGCGAAGCCGCCTTTATCATTGAGGCCACGCTTCAGTTCCGGCCAATAGATCAGTTGAGTTAGTCCAAATATTACGACGGCGGCGACGGCCGTGGCGACGGCGGGTGCTGACGAGGCTGTGGCAGCCAGGTTTCTCAACGCGGATGCGGCCCAAGGCACGAGACTTTCGGGCAGCGTAATTCCGCCTGCCGACACTGGCAGCGCCAGAGCAGTTGCGGCCCCCGCCACGAGGGCATTACCCGCAGCGAGTATCGCGACTGTCCAGGCAAGCCCTCGCCGCACCGACAACGCAACGTCGATGACTTTCACGACCACGATCAACGCCACCACCGCCGCAAGTATCGCCGCTGGCGAAAAATCCACCAGCCACGCGACCACGGCAAATAGGACACCCAGGTTGAGTTTGACAAATTCCGGAAATTTGCAGCGCATCAGTTTCGTTCCGGCGATCTCGAACATATCGAGGGCTGCGCACACGACCATACCGGCAGCGATGCCGCCCAGATGCGCGCGCCAATCGACCTTCGGCGCCATGAACGCAACAGCGACGTTAAGCCCGATGTTGATCACGAAAAAGCTCGCCGGCAGATCGATCCGCCTGAGCAATTTCATGCACAGTAATGCACCGAGAATGCCGGAGGTGCCTGCGGATGCGCCGACGGTGGCGTAAAGGCCCGAAGAAGTAAAAATCCCTGTGAGCGCGCCAGCGACGACCGAAGCAAAATAGATCACCAGGAAATAGGCCGTGCCAACACGCTTCTCCAGCGGGCCGCCCCACCAGACAAGGCACGCCATATTGGTGAGAAGATGCAACATGCTGCCATGCAGGAAGGCGTAGGCGATAAGCCGCCAATATTCGTGGCGCGCCAGCGCACCGCTGTATATGGCGCCGGACCGAAACAGTACGTCGGAAGTGGGTGCCGGCATCCCCGAACGCTGCAAGGTGAGCGCATAGACGAGAATGTTGACGGCCAGCAGCAACGCCGTCGCCGTGTGTGGAAACTCGAACGCGCCGACGGAACGATTAAATTTCATAACAAATACGCGACGTCAGGATTGTAGTACGATCCGGACTCAGCTTTAGGGCGCCTTCCGCGTGAACGCAAGCAACGACGCGTTGCTGCCGGACATT
>DATHPL010000142.1:0-3173 GCA_035483915.1 Bradyrhizobium sp. | reverse complement strand
TGCCGGGCGCCGACCCGCAGACCATGGGAGCGACCGTGGCATCGCCGCTGGAGCTGCAATTCGGCGAGATCCCCGGCCTCACCCAGATGACGTCCTCGAGCGCGCTCGGTTACACCCAGATTACCCTGCAGTTCGAATTGAGCCGCAACCTGGACGGCGCGGTCAGCGACACGCTTTCGGCGATCCAGACTGCGACCGCGTACCTGCCCAAGAACATGCCGTATCCTCCGATGATCCGGAAGGTCAATCCGGCCGACACGCCGATCCTGGTGCTCGGCGTTTCCTCGGACAGTCTGCCAATCACCACCGTCGACGCCTATGCGCAGAACATTCTGATGCAGAAGATCTCGCAGGTTTCGGGCGTCGGCCTTGTGGGCGTCGGAGGTCAGGTACAGCCGGCCGTCCGCGTGCAGGTCGATCCGGCTGCGCTGGCAGCCCGCGGCATCAACCTCGAGGATGTCCGCACAGTGCTCGGCCAGGCGAACGTCGACCTTCCGAAGGGCCAGCTCAACAGTCCACGTCAGACCTTCACGCTCAATACCAACGACCAACTCTTCGATCCCGAGAAATACGCGGACCTGATCGTCGCCTATCGTAACGGATCGCCAGTCCGCATCCGCGATATCGGCCGCGCCATCAGCGCGGGGCAGAACGAATTGATCGCCGGCTGGGAGAACAACAAGCGAGCCGTCATTCTGGCGGTTCAGCGCCAACCCGGCGCGAACGTCGTCGAGACGGTGCAGCGGATCAAGAAGATGATGCCGGTGCTCCAGGCCTCGATCCCGGCCGCCGTCAAGATAGATGTCGTGTCCGATCGTACCCAGACCATCCGCGCGTCGATCGACGACGTACAATTCACGCTGATTCTGACGGTTGCGCTGGTCGTCATGGTGATTTTCGTTTTCCTGCGCAGCTTCTGGGCGACCATTATTCCGGCCGTGACGGTGCCGCTGTCGCTGGTCGGCACTTTCGCGGTTCTTTATGAGATGGGCTATAGCCTCGACAACCTCTCGCTGATGGCCTTGTCGATCGCTGTTGGATTTGTCGTCGACGACGCAGTCGTCGAAATCGAGAACATCACGCGGCATATCGAGGAAGGCATGTCGCCGTATGACGCCGCCATGAAGGGCTCCGGCGAGATCGGTTTCACGGTCGTGGCGATCACCTTCTCGCTGATCGCGGTGTTCATCCCGCTTTTCCTGATGAGCGGATATGTCGGACTTCTGTTCCGTGAATTCGCAATGACTGTCAGCGTGGCTCTCCTGCTCTCGCTTGTCATCTCGCGAACCCTGACACCCATGATGTGCGCCTATTTGCTCAAGCCGGAGAGTCACGAGCACGGACCGCTTTACCGGTTCTCGGAACGCTGCTTCGACGGTTTGCTCCACCTCTATGAGGCCGGCCTGAAGATCGTGTTACGGCACCGCTTCATCACGCTGATGGTGATGCTCGGCACGGTCCTTGTGACCGGGTACCTCTACGTCATCATTCCCAAGGGCTTCTTTCCCCAGCAGGACACCGGATTGATCATAGGCCAGTCTGAAGCGGCGCAGGATATCTCCTACCAGGCCATGACCGAGCGCCAGCAAGCCATGCTCGATGTCATCATGAAAGATCCGGCGGTGGACTCGGTGGCCGCCGCGACAGGCGCCGGCGGTGGGCTCTACACGCTCAACGACGGCCGTGTGTTCATTCAGCTCAAACCCAAGGCCAAGCGCGGGCCGATCGACGAGGTCATGGCGCGCCTGCACACCAACCTGGCCAAAGTGCAGGGCATCACGCTTTATATGCAGGCGGCCCAGGACATCACGATCGGCGCCCGGCTGAACAAGACGCAGTTTCAGTACACGCTGAACGATGCCGACCCCGGCGAGCTCAACCATTGGACGGACTTGTTCTATCAGAAGATCAAGGCACTTCCCTCCGTCACCGATGTAGCCACCGACCAGCTCAACGCCGGGCCGCTGCTCGATATCACCATCAAGCGCGACGTTGCCTCCAGCTACGGCATCTTGCCCTACACGATCGATAACACGCTCGACGACGCCTTTGGCCAGCGTATTGTCTCGACCATCTACACCACGCTGCAGCAATACCACGTCGTTCTGGAAGTCAGTCCGAAGTTCCAGTATTCGCCCGATGCGCTGAGCAATATCTATGTGAAGTCATCGAGCGGACAGCAGGTGCCGATATCGACGCTTGTCGATTCCGCGATCAAAGTCGCACCGCTTGTGGTCAACCACACGGGTCAATTCCCGTCGGTGACAATTTCGTTCAACCTTGCGCCGGGCGCCGCCATCGGCCAGGCCGTAAACAATATTCACGCGGTCGAAGCAGAGCTGCACCCGCCGCTATCGCTGCAGACGAGTTTCCAGGGCAACGCTCAGGCTTTCGGGGCATCGCTCAAGAGCACGCCGATTCTCATACTCGCCTCGCTGTTTGTCATCTATCTGATCCTGGGCATGCTCTATGAGAGCATGATCCACCCGATCACGATCATCTCGACGCTGCCTTCGGCCGGCGTCGGCGCGCTGCTGCTGTTGATGGCCGCACATTTTGATCTCAGCGTCATCGCGATCGTTGGCATCATCCTGCTGATCGGAATCGTCAAAAAGAACGGCATCATGCTTGTCGATTTCGCGCTGCAGGCGGAGCAGACCGAAGGCTTGAACACGGAGGAAGCGATTTATCAGGCCTGCATCAAGCGCTTTCGTCCGATTCTGATGACCACGATGGCGGCGCTGCTGGGCGCCGTGCCGATGATGGTGGGGACCGGCGTCGGCTCCGAGATTCGCCAGCCACTCGGCTATGCGATCGTCGGTGGCCTGGCGCTGTCGCAGGTCCTCACGCTTTACACCACCCCGGTCGTGTATCTCTATCTCGATCGTCTGCAGATCCGGCTATTCGGAGAAAAACATCAGGCCAATCCCAGCATCGAGCCGCCACCCGCGCCCGCCGAATGACGATCCGCGGATCGAGTTTCGATAAAGGGAATTTAGTAGAAGGCCTGCGATCGAATTCCCACCTATCGTTTATGGTAAAAAGGAGTTTCCAGATGCGCTTGAGCAAGAAGTTTATGGTTGGCGCTGGAATGGCGGTCGTCCTAAGTCTGCCGTTCTCGCACGCTGCCATGTCCGCCCCCACCGACCCGGTTTCCTCAGCCAACGCGACGA
>DATHPL010000141.1:0-3027 GCA_035483915.1 Bradyrhizobium sp. | reverse complement strand
GCGAGTGGTCGATTACAACGTCAAGGTCCGCGTCAAAAGCGATGGAACCGGCGTTGAACTGTCCAACGTGAAAATGTCGATGAATCCGTTTGACGAAATCGCCGTCGAGGAGGCCCTGCGCCTGAAAGAGGCCGGCAAGGCAACCGAAGTCGTGGTGGTTTCGATCGGGCCGGCGCAGGCCGCCGAAACGATCCGTACCGGTCTTGCCATGGGCGCAGACCGCGGCATCCTGGTCAAGGCCGAGGGCAACGTCGAACCGCTGGCGGTGGCGAAGATTCTGAAGGCCGTAGCCGACGAGGAAAAGCCGGGGCTTGTGATCCTCGGCAAGCAGGCGATCGACGACGACTCAAACCAGACCGGACAGATGCTGGCGGCCCTGCTCGGGTGGTCGCAGGCGACGTTTGCCTCCAAGCTCGAGGTCGACGGTTCCGACTTCAAGGTCACGCGCGAGGTCGATGGCGGGTTGCAAACCGTGAAGCTCAAAGGCCCGGCGATCGTCACCACCGACTTGCGGTTGAACGAGCCGCGTTATGCGAGCCTGCCGAACATCATGAAGGCCAAGAAAAAGCCGATCGCCGACAAGAGCGCGTCGGACTATGGTGTCGATCTGACGCCGCATCTTGAGATTCTCAAGACGTCCGAACCGCCGGGCCGCAAGGGCGGCGTCAAGGTCAAGGACGTCACCGAGCTCGTGTCGAAGCTCAAGACCGAAGCGGGGGTTCTCTAAGATGACCACGCTGTTGATGGCCGAACACGACAACGCATCGATCAAGGATGCCACCAACAAAGCGCTGACGGCGGCCGCAGCGCTCGGCAGTGACGTGCATGTGCTGGTCGCCGGTGAAAACGCCAAGGCGGCAGCCGAGGCGGCCGCCAAGCTGTCAGGCGTCAAGAAAGTCCTGCTTGCTGACGGCGCCGCCTACGCGCATGACCTCGCCGAGCCTCTCGCGGCTCTGATCGTCAGTCTTGCTGGAGGCTATGATGCCTTCGTTGCGCCGGCGACCTCGCGCTTCAAGAACGTCATGCCGCGCGTCGCCGCGCTGCTCGACGTCATGCAGGTGTCGGAAATCATCAAGGTGGTATCGCCCGACACGTTCGAGCGGCCGATCTATGCCGGCAACGCCATCCAGACTGTCAAATCGAAGGATGCCAAGAAGGTCATCACCGTGCGGACCTCGACCTTTGCGGCCGCCGGCGACGGCGGTAGCGCGGCGGTGGAAAATGCGACGGCAGCCAGCGATCCCGGTCTTTCCAGCTTTGTCGGCGAGGAGGTTGCCAAGAGCGATCGCCCCGAACTGACCTCGGCCAAGATCATCGTGTCCGGTGGTCGCGCCATGCAAAGCCGCGAGAATTTCGCCAAATATATCGAGCCGCTCGCCGACAAGCTTGGCGCCGCCGTCGGTGCCTCGCGCGCCGCGGTCGATGCCGGCTACGCGCCGAACGACTGGCAGGTCGGCCAGACCGGCAAGGTGGTGGCGCCGGAACTTTATATCGCGATCGGCATTTCCGGCGCGATTCAGCATCTCGCCGGCATGAAGGATTCCAAGGTGATCGTCGCGATCAACAAGGATGAGGACGCGCCGATCTTCCAGGTTGCCGATTACGGCCTGGTCGCGGATTTGTATCAGGCGGTTCCGGAATTGACCGAGGCGCTCGGCAAGCTCGGAAAATAGGTGTCACTCCGGTAAGAGATGGCGGTCATGATAAAAAAAGTCGGCGTGATCGGTTCGGGCCAGATGGGCAATGGCATCGCTCACGTCGCGGCATTGGCCGGGTTCGACGTGGTGCTCAACGATGTCACTGCCGACCGCCTGAAGTCGGGCATGGCGACCATCAATGGCAACCTGTCGCGGCAGGTCGCCAAGAAATTTATTACCGAAGAGGCCCGCAAGCAGGCGGTGGCGCGGATCGCGCTCGCCGATTCCATGGAGGGTCTTGCCGACTGCGATCTCGTGATCGAGACCGCGGTCGAGAAGGAAGACGTCAAACGCAAGATCTTTCACGACGTCTGCGCGCTGTTGAAACCGAGCGCCATCGTCGCCTCCAACACGTCATCGATTTCGATCACTCGGCTGGCGGCCTCGACCGACCGGCCCGAACGCTTCATCGGCATTCACTTCATGAATCCGGTGCCGTTGATGGAGTTGGTCGAGCTGATCCGCGGCATCGCCACCGATGACACGACCTTTGACGCCGCCAAGGAATTCGTCGCCAAGCTCGGCAAGCACATCGCGGTGTCGGAAGATTTTCCGGCCTTCATCGTCAACCGCATTCTGCTGCCGATGATCAATGAGGCGATCTATACGCTCTATGAAGGCGTCGGGAATGTCGAGGCGATCGATGCGGCGATGAAGCTTGGCGCCCATCATCCGATGGGACCGCTGGAACTCGCCGATTTCATCGGTCTCGATACCTGCCTGTCGATCATGCAGGTTCTGCATGAGGGCTTGGCCGACTCCAAATACCGCCCGTGTCCGCTGCTCGTGAAGTATGTCGAGGCCGGCTGGTTGGGGCGCAAAACCCAGCGCGGTTTCTACGACTATCGCGGCGACAAGCCGGTTCCGACGCGTTAAATCCTGGCTTCGCCAGCGTCCATTTCCAGCATTTGTTAACGTCTCCCCGGATAATCTGCCGGTGATCGGGGAGTGTACGTATGGATGTAGCAAGTTTGGCCATGAGCCTGATCTCGATGCAGGCCGGCAATACCCAGCAGCAGATCGCGACTTCGGTCCTGAAGTCGAACATCGATGCCGAGAGATCGTCGGTCCTGACCATCCTGGGGTCCGGATCGTCGCCATCGCTCGCCAATGTCGGCGCCGGAATCGGCGGCAGTCTCAACATAGCGGCCTGATATCCCTCTCTGGACTGATGTCCTGCGTCTCAGCGGGCCTGCTGCGCGGATTCCACGGCCGTGACGGCATTGCCCGCCGTCGCCGCATGCGATAGCGAGGAGCCGGCCTCACGCTATCCCAGGGACATCCCATGAAGTTCGCAAGTTTCAAGATCAACGGCACCACCAGCTGGGGC
>DATHPL010000140.1:0-5658 GCA_035483915.1 Bradyrhizobium sp. | reverse complement strand
GACCGCTCCTGGTTCCTCTGGTTGAAGGCAGCGCGAAACAGCCCGATGTCGCAGTGAGGATACGTTACGCCGAAATCGCCTTGGCCGAGTGAACCTGACCGCGCAGTAAGAACTTCTGGATTTTGCCGGTCGAGGTTTTCGGGATCGGGCCGAACACCACGGCCTTCGGGGTCTTGAAGCCCGGCATCTGGGCTCGGCAGAACGCGATGATATCGGCTTCGGTTGCTTGGGCGTTTTCCTTCAATTCCACGAAGGCGCAGGGCACCTCGCCCCATTTGGTGTCGGGTTTGGCCACGACGGCGGCGAACAGTACGGCAGGGTGCTTGTAGAGGACATCCTCAACCTCGACGGATGAAATGTTTTCTCCGCCGGAAATGATGATGTCCTTGGAGCGATCTTTGATGATGACATAGCCATGCTCGTCTAGCACGCCGAGGTCGCCGGTGTGAAACCAGCCGCCGGCAAAGGCCTCATCGGTGGCTTTCTCGTTTTTGAGATAGCCTTTCATGACGATATTGCCGCGGAACATCACCTCGCCGATGGTCTCGCCATCGCGCGGAACTTCACGCATGGTTTCGGGGTCGATGACGGTCACGTCTTCCTGAAGCGGGTAGGGCACACCCTGCCGGCGCTTGAGTTGCGCGCGCTGATCGGCGGGCAAATCGTCCCAGCCGGGCTGCTCGGCGCATACCGAGGCAGGACCATAGACTTCGGTCAGACCGTAAACATGCGTGAGCTTGATGCCGATGCGCTCGGCGCCTTCGAGCACGGCGACCGGAGGCGCGGCTCCCGCGATCAGGCCGACGACGGGGCGGGCGTCTGATTTCTTCGGCGCATCCGGCGCGTTGATCAGCGTGTTGTAGACGATCGGCGCTCCGCACATATGCGTGACGCCGTGTTTCTTGATCAACTCAAAGATCTTCGCTGGATCGACCTTGCGCAGGCAGACATTGATCCCGGCCGAAGCCGCGATGGTCCACGGAAAGCACCAGCCGTTGCAGTGAAACATCGGCAGCGTCCAGAGATAGACCGGATGCGGGCCGAGATTGCCGGCCAGGATGTTGCTGACCGCGTTGAGATAAGCGCCACGATGGTGGGTCACCACGCCCTTGGGGTTGCCCGTGGTGCCCGACGTGTAGCTGAGCGCGATCGCGTCCCATTCATCCGGCGGCACGCGGGTGATGAAATTGTCGTCGCCTTGCACAAGCGTCTCTTCATATTCGATTTCGCCGATACGCTTTCCGCCCACGAACGCTTTATCATCGACGTCGATCACATCGGGCTTCTCGCCCTTCATCAGCGCGAGTGCATCCGCGATCACGTTTGAAAATTCCGGATCGACCAGGATGACCTTGGCGCCGCCATGGTCGAGTTGGAACGCTATCGAGGTCGCATCGAGCCGGATGTTGAGCGCGTTCAGCACCGCGCCTGCCATCGGCACCGCGAAGTGCGCTTCGTTCATCGCCGGGATATTCGGCAGCATCGCCGCCACCGTGTCGCCAGGGCCGATATTGCGGCCGGCGAGGTAAGACGCAAAGCGCCGGCAGCGCGCATAGGTCTCCGACCAGGTAAAGCTGCTTCCCTCGTAGACCGTGCTCGTATGGTTGGGATAGATCGCGGCCGTGCGCGCCAAGAAGCTTAAGGGCGTTAGGGCCACAAAATTGGCCGGCGTCTTCCCAAGCCCGATGTCGTATTGGCTCTTTGTTCCTGCCATCGGTTGCCTCACTAGTGGGCCGATTCTAACATTCGCATCCCATCTCAGCGGCCACTTTAGCGAATGTTAGAATCAAAGGACCACTAGCAAATATAGGTAGCTGGTGGAGTTTTGGATTTTCGCCTGACGAACCCGCGGCCAGGTGGGTAGCGAATGTCAAATCCACTCCACTAGTTCGCTTAAAGAAAGCCGATCGATATCCAGGGAAACATAGCAACGATTATCAGACCTGCCATCAGCGCCAGCAAATAACCCCAGATCGGGCGGATGCCCTCGGCCGGATCGACGCGGCCGATGGCGCAGGCGGCATAATAGCCGACGCCAAAGGGCGGGGCGAACAGTCCGATGCCCATCGCCAGAATGATGATCATCGCATAGTGGACCTCGTGCACGCCGACCGCGCGCGCGATCGGAAACAGCAGCGGGCCGAACAGCACGATCGCCGGAATACCTTCGAGCACGCTGCCGAGGATCGTAAAGGCCACAATCGAGACCGCGATAAAGCTGGCGGAGCCGCCGGGGAGGCCGGTCATCGCGGTCGCCAGCGCCCGCGAAAACCCGGACTGGGTCAGACCCCAGGCCATGCCGGTCGCGGTTCCGATGATCAAGAGGATGGCGCCGGAAAGACAGGCGGTCTCAACCAGCATCGGCATCAACCGTCGCCAGTTGAACTGGCGGTAAATTGAGAGACCGACCACAAAGCCGTAGACAATGCCGATGGTGGAGACTTCCGTGGCAGTCGCAACCCCCTCGACGACCGCGTAGCGGATGACAAACGGGAGCGCGAGCGCGGGCAGAGCGACGACGAACGTCCGGAGGATTTCACTGCCGGTCGCCCGTTTGACGTGGCTCAGGTCCTCGCCGCGATAGCGCCACCACACCAGCGCCGACAGCGTGATCGCGAGCACCACGCCGGGCAGGAGGCCCCCGGTGAACAGCGCCGAAATCGAAACACCGGTTACCGAGCCAATCGTGATCAGCACGAGGCTCGGCGGAATGGTTTCAGTCTGCGCGCCGGTCGAAGCGAGGAGGGCGACGAGATCGCCCGGGCGGGCGCCGCGCTGCTTCATCTCGGGAAACAATACCGGCGCGACCGCCGCCATATCGGCCGCCTTGGAACCGGAGATGCCGGACACAAGGTACATCGCGCCGACCAGCACATAGTGCAGGCCGCCGCGGACATGGCCGAGCAGGCTTGCCAGAAACGCCACCATGGCCCGCGCCATGCCGGCCATTTCGATCAAAAGGCCTAAGAAAATGAACAGGGGCACCGCGAGCAGGATCAGGTGGCTCATGCCCTCGTCCATCCGCCCGACCAGCACCATCAGCGGCGTGCGCGTCGTCAGCGCGAGATATCCAAAGATCGCAAGACCAAATGCAAACGCAATCGGCACGCCGGCAAACACGCAGAAACCGACCACGCCGACGAAGAAGATCACGAGATTGAGATTGCCCAGCGGCCGCAGCCACGGCGCCGCCAGCCAGAACACGGCCACCAAAAGCGCCACCGACAGCGCCGCCTTGATGACCAGGCCGGTATCGCCGACTCTTAGCAGCCGGAGAACCGCAAACAGCATCATCAGGCAGATGCCGACCGGTAACGCCGCGGCACGCCAGCTATTGGCAATTTGCAGCGCCGGCGTCGTGATGAAACTTTCCTCGTAGGCGTATTGATAGCTCGGGCCGACGATGAACAACAGGAAGGCCAGCGCCGCACAGGTGGCCACGACATCGAGATAGGCGCGCACGGCCGGTGTCGCGCTGGCCACAACAGCCGTCATCCGCATATGTTCGGCCCGGCGAAACGCGACGACTGATCCGAGCATCGCAAGCCAGAGGAACAGGATCGAAGCCAGTTCGTCGGACCAGATCAGCGGCTGCTGCACGATGTAACGCGCCACGACACCCGCAAACAACGTCACGATCTCGGCGACGACGAGCAGGGCGGCCGGAATTTCGACGAGCCGACCGAGGAAGGCTTCGATCGTCCTGACCTGCGAATGCCGGCGAGGGTACACCACCTCGCCGGCCGCCGGCCGCGTTGCCTCGGCGTCCACCATTTGGGTTAGCCTTCAGGTATCAGGACAATTTGCCGACCGCCTTCTCGAGAATCGCCCACGCTTCCTCGCCGTATTTTCCCTTCCATTCGGAATAGAAACCGGCGGCGCGCAGCTTATCACGGAACGGCGTGAGATCCGGCTGATTGAAGGTCAGCCCCTTGGTCGCCAATTCCTCGCGGACGGTCGCGTTAAGCTTTTCCGTGTCGACGCGGGCCTTCAGCGCCGCCTCGTTGACGTTCTTCTCGACGATTGTTCGCACATCCGGCGGCAGGGCTTCCAGCGCGCGGCGATTGGCCAGGAACCAGTAGCCGTCCCACATATGGTTGGTCAGCGAGCAGTATTTCTGGACCTCGTAGAGCTTGGCGGTCGAAATCAACGCCAGCGGGTTTTCCTGTCCTTCGACGATCTTGGTCTGCAGCGCCGAATAGACCTCGTTGAAATTGATCGAGGCGGGCGCCGCATCGAAGGCCTTGAACATCGAGGTCCACAGCGGCGACACCGGCACACGGATCTTGAAGCCCTTATAGTCGGCTGGCCCCGTGATCGGCTTGGTCGAGGACGTGGTCTGACGGAAGCCGTTGTCCCAGATCTTCTCGAACGCGATGATATTGGCCTTGGCTACTTCCTTGCGCACATAGGCGCCGAGGTCACCGTCCATGGCCTTCCAGACGGTGGGATAATCCGGGAATGCAAAACCCATCCCGTTGATGGACGCCGCCGGCACCAGCGTCGCCAGGATCAGGCCGGACATCGTGAAGAATTCGACGCCGCCGGAGCGAAGCTGGCTCAACACATCCGTATCCGCGCCGAGCTGGTTGTTCGGGAAGATCTGCAAATCGAACCGGCCATTGGTCTCGGTCTTGATCGCAGCCGCCATTTCCCGGGCGCGGCTATTGAGTGGATGCGTGTCCGGCAGATTGTTAGCGAACTTGTATGAGAATTCGGCCTGCTGAGCTCGTGCGACGAACGGCGCGCCCAGGCCACCCAGGACGGCCGATGCAGCCGTGGTCTTTAATAGCGAACGTCGTGAAAAGCCCATCATGTCGTCTCCCAAATCGTTTTTATCCGGCTTCCTCATCAGAAGCGCGCCTTGGTTGGCTTTTTGCCTGCTTTCGGAGGAAATACCAAGCGCGTGTTGAGGTGTGTTTTCACCGCGGTTTACGGTGGCCTTGCGGAGTGGCCGAGCGACGTCCAGCGTCGCCATGATCAGCCTCCAAGTTCGCTAGAAGCTGAGGGTTTAGATACAAGTGTCTGTAATCCTTATAGGATAAAATATTCCATAATATACCTTATGCGAATCATGGATATGAGGATCGGAATTGCGGCGAGCGATCCGACCCGGTCTCAGCGTCCTCTGAAAAGCAGCCTGCTGCCGTTCCAGAAACGCCGCCACGCCTTCCCTGTGATCTCCGGTCAGAGTTGTGAGCGCAAACTGATCGACGTTCTGGTGAGCTTGTCGAGCGCGCGCGTCAGGGCAGTTGTTGGAGAGCTTGGTCATCGCGGCCGAGATTGGCAGTTGGCTTGCGAATTTGGCCGCGAGTGCCATCGCCGTATCGAAGGCCATGCCAGGCTCGGCGACCTCCTCCCTCAGAAGACCATGCGTGGATTGACAGAATATCGATGGCTGGTGATTGTCGTTGACTCAGTGTCAACGGAGGTCGCATGCCGTTCGATGGCCGTCTGCTGGCTGGCATCACCGTCCTGGCGGCGGTGGTTCAGGGTCGGAGCTTCGCCCGCGCCGGGGAGGCCCTGGGGATCACCACCTCGGGCGTCAGCCGTTCGATCGCCAGGCTTGAGGAGCGCCTCGGCATCCGTCTACTCGACAGGACGCCGCGATCGGTCGCGCTTACGGACGAAGGAAAGCGGTTCTACGAGCAGGTCGGC
>DATHPL010000139.1:0-6283 GCA_035483915.1 Bradyrhizobium sp. | reverse complement strand
AGATCGGTCGGGGAACTCGATAACCGCAGGCAGCGCCTGATCGATTCACCGGGTCCCGGCTTTGCCAGACTGACGGTTATTGACGCCAAGGGTGCCGCGGACACAGTCGTCGTCAGAATTCAGTGAAGGTTCGCTAAGCGGTTGTCGCGACGTTGGTTTCGGCGTATGCGGAACCGATGAGTGAGACCTATGCCCGCCCCCGGTTTGGACAGCCGCGCGAACCCCAAAAACGGGTCGATCGGGGCAGCCGCCTTGTCGACATCCTGGATTTTTCAGCCGCCAACAATGTCCGCGCCGTAGCGCTTCTGATGCTGTGCGGATTTTTGTTGTTCCTGCCGGGTTTCTTCAGCATTCCGCCGATCGACCGCGACGAAGCGCGGTTTGCGCAGGCGACTAAGCAAATGGTCGAAAGCGGCGATCTGGTCGACATCCGCTTTCAGGACGACGTGCGCTACAAGAAGCCGGTCGGCATCTATTGGATGCAGGCAGCCGCGGTCGAAACCGCCTCGGCGTTGGGTCTGCCGCGCGCCCAGGTCCGGATCTGGATCTACCGTGTGCCGTCGCTGATCGGCGCGTTTGGTGCCATGCTTCTGACCTACTGGACGGCGCTTGCCTTCGTCACCCGGCGCGGCGCTATTCTCGCCGCGCTGATCATGGGCAGTTCAGTCCTGCTCGGCGTCGAGGCACGGCTCGCCAAGACCGACGCGATGCTGCTGTTGACCGTCGTGGCCGCAATGGGGGCGCTGGCGCGGGTTTATCTGTCCTGGCAGCGCGGCGACGATTCCCCCCATCAGCCCTGGACATGGCCGGCCATTTTCTGGACGGCGTTGGCGGGCGGCATCCTGATCAAGGGGCCGCTGATCCTGATGTTCGTCGCGTTGACGATCGTTACGCTGGCCATTCTCGATCGTTCGGCCGCGTGGCTTTGGCGGCTTCGGCCGGTATGGGGCCTGATCTGGCTCCTGGTTCTCGTCTTGCCGTGGTTCGTCGCGATCTTCTGGCGCGCGGGCGATGCCTTCTTCACCGATTCAATCGGTGGCGACATGCTGAGCAAGCTGTCGGCGCAGGAATCGCACGGCATGCCGCCCGGTCTCTATCTGCTGCTGTTCTGGCTGACGTTCTGGCCCGGCGCGCCACTGGCGGCGATGGCGGCTCCAGCGGTCTGGCGGGCGCGGCGAGAGCCGGGCGCGCAGTTCCTGCTGGCCTGGTTGATCCCTTCCTGGATCGTGTTTGAGGCGGTGCTGACCAAGCTGCCGCACTATGTCCTGCCGCTCTATCCGGCGATTGCCATCCTCACCGTGGGCGCACTCGAGCGGCGTGTGTTGTCGCGTTCCTGGCTCATGCGCGGGTCGGCATGGTGGTTTGCCATTCCCGCGCTCGCCTCGCTTGCGGCCGTCATTGGCGCGGTGACCGTAACGCGTCAGCCAGTGTTCCTGGCGTGGCCCTTCGTGGCGGCGGCTTTGATTTTTGGGCTGTTTGCGTGGTGGCTTTACGACGACAACCGCGCCGAACGCTCGCTGCTGAATGCGGTCGTCGCGGCTTTGTTCCTGGCGTTCGCGATTTACGGCGTCGTGGTACCCGCACTGACGCCCTTGTTTCCCAGCGCCGAGGTGGCGCGGGCGCTTCGTAATGTCGTCTGCGTCGGGCCGAAGGCGGCTGCGGCCGGTTTCCATGAGCCGAGCCTGGTCTTCATGACCGGCACCTCGACACTCCTGACCGACGGGTCGGGCGCGGCCGATTTCCTTGCCCAGGGCAGCTGCCGATTTGCACTGATCGAGCAACGTGCGGAGCGCAACTTTGCCCAGCGCGCTGAAGCGATCGGCCTGCGCTACGAGTTGGCGTCCCGCGTCGAGGGCTACAACATTTCGCAGGGACGGCCGATTTCGATCGCGATCTTCCGCTCCGAAGGGACGGAATAGATGTCCATCCAGTCCCGCGCTGAGGGATCGACTGGTTATCTTTCGCGCCTTTTCACGATCGTATCGACGTCAGCCACACAATTGATCAATGCGCCGTCGCAGCCGCATCGCACTGAGGCGAGGAGGGCACTGGCACGTCACGCGCTACTGACGTCAGCCGTGGGGGCCGTCCTGATTGTGGCGTTGATAATTGGGTTCGACGCACAGGAAATCGCGCTGATGCCGCCCCGGGGCACCGCGAGCCTTTGGCTGTTTCGCATTCTAACCGACTTCGGCAAGGATACTTACGTGCTGTTGCTGCTGGTCGTTTTGTTGCTTGCGGTTGCGCTGGTGGCGCCGGCCCTGCATGGCCCCACGGGGCAGCGGCTGCGTGCGATCGGTTTGCGTCTGCAATTCATGTTGCTCGCGGTATCCGTGCCGCTCGCCGTCGGCGAGCTCGTAAAGTGGACCGCGGGGCGGGGCCGCCCGTTCGTTGACGGGCAGGCCAATGCCTTCAACTTCACGCCTTTTGTGGGAACCGAAGCTCACGCCAGCTTCCCGTCCGCGCATGCGATCACGGCCTTTGCGCTGGCTCTTGCGGTAGCTGCGATCTGGCCACGATGGCGGGGCCTGATGATCGCCTATGCGCTTCTGATCGCGTTTACCCGTCTCCTGCTTCTGGCGCATCATCCAAGTGACGTGGTGGCGGGCGCAACGATCGGAATTATCGGGGTCTTGGGCGTGCGATACTGGTTCGCGGTGCGGGGCCTGGGGTTTGCAATTGGCGATGGCGGCGTCATTTCGCCGGTCGCTGAGGGGCCCCTCAGGGGGGTTGCCGCCGGGGCACCGGCCCCATAAGAAGCGAACCGTCGGCCGGTCGCGGCCAACGCCAACGGGTGAGATTTGCCTTCCTCTGACATAGCCGCCATTGCCGTTTCCGTCGTTGTTCCCGTGCGCAACGAGGCCGAAAATATCGCTCCCGTGATCGCCGAGATCGCTGCGGCGCTCGATGGCCGTTGGAATTACGAAATCATTTATGTCAATGACGGTTCGACGGACGCGACGCCTGAGCGGCTCGCCTCCGCGATGAAAAGCCGTCCCAATCTGCGCGAGGTGCGCCATGCGACTTCGAGCGGACAATCGGCCGCGGTGCGCAGCGGCGTTCGCGCCGCTCTTGGCGCGATCGTGGCAACGCTTGACGGCGACGGCCAGAATAACCCGGCTTTCCTGCCGGCCCTGATTTCGGCCATTGAGGACGGCGGCGAGCGTACCGGCCTTGCCGCCGGTCAAAGGGTCGGTCGCAAGGATACGGGCTTCAAGAAGATTCAATCGCGCATCGCCAACGGCGTACGTAAAGCCATTCTGCATGACGGCACCCGCGATACAGGGTGTGGCCTGAAAGCCTTCCGGCGCGAGGTGTTCCTGGCGATGCCCTATTTCGATGGCCTGCATCGCTTCCTGCCGGCGCTGGTGCGCCGCGAGGGATACGACATCGCTTATGTCGATGTGATCGACCGTCCGAGGCATTCCGGAGTATCAAACTACGGCTTTTTCGACCGGCTATGGATCGGAATCATGGATCTCGCGGGTGTGTGGTGGCTGATCCGCCGAAAGAAGCCGACGCCTGTTGCGACCGAGGTGAAATGATGCTGATCCAGTACGGGCAGGCCCTCAACAATTATTTCTACGATATTTTCGTCGCCAAGTTCGACTTCTGGCTGGCCTTCGGCCTGATTGCACAGCTTGCCTTTGCCGCGCGCTTCCTGGTCCAGTGGATCGCAAGCGAGCGGGCGGGAAAAAGCGTAGTGCCGCTCGCATTCTGGTTCTTCTCGA
The DNA here is from genome assembly GCA_035483915.1 of Bradyrhizobium sp. GTDB lineage: Bacteria > Pseudomonadota > Alphaproteobacteria > Rhizobiales > Xanthobacteraceae > Bradyrhizobium. Next base: position 2,552 of record DATHPL010000139.1, on the reverse strand, counting down.
TCTGCGGCGGCCTGTTGACGCTGATCTACGGCCTGGTCAAGCGCGAGCCCGTTATCATCATCGGACAATTGGTCTCGAATATCATCTATGTCCGCAACTTGATGCTGATCTTCAAGAACCGCGCCAAGGAATCGGAGACGCTGGAACGTTAGGCCGCGCTCAAGGCTTCAAATCCCCTGATAAGATCAGCCTTGAGGTCTTCGACGTTCTCAAGGCCAATATGCAGTCGCAGTGTTGGGCCGCCCGGTGCCCACTCCGTCGCCGTGCGATATCCCGTGCAATCGAACGGGATGATCAGGCTCTCAAAGCCACCCCAGGAATAGCCCATGCCGAACAGCTTGAGAGAGTTGAGCAAGGCATCGACCGAAGCGTTCGGTGTCGGCTTCAAGACGATGCCGAATAGCCCTGAAGCGCCGGTGAAATCCCGCTTCCAGATCGCGTGACCGGGATCGCTTTCGAGCGCCGGATGCAGCACGCGCAAAACCTCAGGCCGCCTGGCAAGCCATTGCGCCATTTCCAGCCCCGAGCGGTGGTGCTGTGCGAGCCGCACCGCGAGCGTCCGCAATCCGCGGATCGCAAGAAAGACGTCATCAGGGCCGGCACAGACCCCGAGCAGCCGGATCGCTTCGGAAATCGCCGGCCATGTCTTGGCATTGGCGGAAATCGTTCCGAACATGATGTCTGAGTGCCCACCGATATATTTGGTGGCCGCCTGGATGCTGATATCGACACCTTGCTCCAGTGATCGATGAAACAGCGGGGTCGCCCAAGTATTGTCATCGATCACGATCGCGCCATGAGCATGTACGGCGGACGCAATGGCCCGAATATCCGGCATTTCAAAGGATTGCGACCCGGGGGCCTCGATCAGCAGCGCACGGGTATTGGGCTTGAGCAGGCTGGCGATCCCCGAGCCGATCAGTGGATCGAAATAGCTGATCTCGACACCGTAGCCGGCCAGCAGGCCGTTGCAGAAATTGCGCGAGGGCCGGTAGACGTTATCGCAAACCAGGAGGTGGTCGCCGGCTTTCAGCACCGCGAGCAGGGTCGTCGTAATCGCCGCGAGGCCCGAGGGCGCAATGCCGACGCCCGCACATTGCGGCCCCTCGAGCGCCATCAGCGCCTGCTGGAACGCTTTCGTCGTCGGGGTGCCGTGGCGGGCATACTGGAACTCGCCGCGATGGGCATGCAGGTCATCCACCGTCGGATAAAGCACGGTGGAACCGTGGACGACGGGCGGATTAACGAATCCCTTCTGCGCCTTGGTGTCGCGTCCTGCCGTCACCAGCGCGGTTTCTATTTTCAACGGATGGGTGCCTTTGTCATCGCCGGCGCTCATATTGTGGCGGCCTCCTTCTTGGTGATTCCGGCCACTCGGCAATATGAAAAGTTTGCGAAGCAGCGGAAGACGGCTTTCTGGTTAATAGCAGGGCAGGGAAGACCGGCGTCAACCCCTTGACCCGGCCCGCCAGTCGTTCTGTGATGCGGAGTACAACTTCGCTGCAGCGTTGAGGGGCCTGCTGCGATCGTCGCTGCGTTTTCGAGCCGGAAAAAGGGCGAATAAGCCCCTTCGGGTCGGCATTTGCGGGGACGGAGCTCCGGCTGGCCCATTTTTGCCTGCGTCGACAAGCCATCGTTCCCGGACGACCTTCGAAAGGCCTCGCCATGAAACGCGTTTATCTTGTCTTTGCCCTCGCGCTCGCCGTTGGGTTTTCGGTCCAGTCTGCGGCCGCGCAGACTCTCAAGACGGTCAAGGACCGCGGCATGGTAGCCTGCGGCGTAAGCCAGGGATTGCCGGGCTTCTCGTCGCCCGACGACAAGGGCAACTGGACCGGAATAGACGTCGATATCTGTCGCGCGGTCGCGGCCGCCATCTTCAACGATCCGACCAAGGTCAAGTTCGTGCCGCTGTCCGCCAAGGATCGTTTCACGGCCCTGCAATCCGGCGAAATCGACGTGCTGTCGCGCAACACCACCTGGACGCTGTCTCGCGACACCACGCTTGGCGCCAATTTCACCGGGGTGACCTATTACGATGGACAGGGCTTCATGGTGAGAAAATCGCTCAAGGTCAATTCAGCCCTTGAACTGAACAGCGCCTCGGTCTGCGTGCAAACCGGCACCACCACGGAACAGAATCTCGCCGACTTCTTCAAAAGTAACAATATGAAGTACGAGGTGGTCGCTTTTGCGGGCGGCGACGAGACCGTCAAGGCCTACGAATCCGGACGCTGTGATGCCTTCACCACCGATGCCTCGGGGCTCTATGCCTACCGTCTGAAAATGGCCAGTCCTGACGATCACGTCGTACTTCCGGAGATCATCTCGAAGGAGCCGCTCGGCCCGATGGTGCGTCATGGCGACGACCAATGGTTCGATCTCGTGAAATGGGTGTTATTCGCGATGGTTGATGCCGAGGAACTCGGCATTACTCAAAGGAATGTCGACGAGATGACGAAATCCGACAAACCGGAATTGAAGCGCGTGCTCGGGACAGACGGAAATTTCGGCGAACAGCTCGGCCTGACCAAGGATTGGGTGATCCGGATCGT
>DATHPL010000138.1:0-4278 GCA_035483915.1 Bradyrhizobium sp. | reverse complement strand
CGATTCCGAAGTTCGTAGCATTTTGCGGAGCCACGTTTCGCCACACTGGGCTGCGGAAGATTCTGTCGATGCTGGTGTCATAAAAGCATCAGGCGAAGGGAATATCGCTGCCTTTCTATGAGTCCATGTCAGGCCGGTGCTTTTTTGCTGGTCTTTGTACGACTTTGGTGACGTAGCTAGCGAAGCGATGATGAAAGAAACGCAACGGGCATCAGACCACATCGATCAGGAAATCCTCGCGGCGGACGCGCTGGAGCAGGCACGTTTGCTGCCTCCTGGTCCCGAACGCAACGAGGCGCTGAAGCACGCCAGCCTGTTGCGGTGTACGGTCGACTCGCGCGGCCCCGTGTTTGCCAAACGTGGCCGGCCGCGCAAGTAGGCGCGACCAGCCTCTGACGTGAGCCCGTTTTCAACATCCCCTGCAGACGCTCTTGATCACTTCGTCGATTCGCGCATTTTCTTCCACCACAGCCTGATCGATCGAAGACGGTCTCGATGAACTCACATCGGCGGCTTGCGGTTGCCGGTGACCGACCGGCGCCGACCAGGGAAGAGTCGACGTTTCACATCCCGGCGGAAGCGCATTGGCGGTAGGCGCCGGAGGCCCGGCACCATTTAACGCTTCAACCGGCAGTCGACAAACGGACGACTGCCGGGCGGTTGCTTGCAGGGATGCCGGCGTTGCAAACGCCAGCGCGAGGATAGTTGTCATTCCAAGAAGAGCTATTCTGGTCATCGGTGTTCTCCGGCGTTTCGAGTGTTGCCGGTAGAACAGACCCACGCTTGAGCTGTGATATTCCTCCGATGACCGCGGGCGACGAATTGCCGCGCGCACGCGGGAGCCCCTTCGTGGTTCTCACGTGAGCGTGCGCGGTGGAATAAAGCTCGAAGAGAGACGGTCGCCGATGGTGAGACGGACTCAAACCGCCGTCGGCTTTTTCCAGCCGCCGAACGTCTGTTCGAGATGACGAACGAGCGCCAGCGCGACATCCTCGCGCCAGGGCTTTGCTGCGACTTGCACGTTGAGCGGAAGCCCTTCCGGAGAGGTGCCGACCCGCACCGTTGCGCTCGGCCAACCCGTCAGGTTGTACATCTGCGTATAGCCGAAGCCGCGGCGATTTTGCTCTTCAAAGCTGGTGCCGTGAAGCACGGCTGGCAAGGGCGCCACCGGCGAGAGGATTGCATCGTAGTTTTCAATGAAGCGCAGCATCGAATTGCGAAAGGCGTCCCACCTCACGAAAGCAGCGAGCGCCTCCGTGGTGGTGGCAAAGGCGGGCGCGACGGAATGCGTCAGCGCCTGTTCGAACAACGGCGAAATCGGATCGCTGCCGATGCTTTTGAGGAAGGCACGCGTGCCGGCGCCGCCGTCGCCGCGGCTCATGTCATGATAGACGGTGGCTGCCTTCGCGGCATCCGGCGGGCGGTTCTCTTCGACTGTGAGTCCGGCATCCGCAAAAGCCTTGGCGCAATCGCGAACCGCGGCGGTAATTTCCTTCGTGGGTGAAGCGGCGCCGTCGTCCTCGAAATAAGCCAGCTTTAATCCGGTAAGTTGCACTGCTTTCGGATCGAGCAGCGGCATTCCGACGATCGAATGATCGCGAAAATCAGGTCCGGCGATGATCGGCAAAGCGAGCGCCAGGTCGTCGACGTTGCGCGCAATCAGGCTGACGTGAAACACCGCGTTGCGCGCGCCCATCGGCAACGGAAATTGCCCGGTCCGCGGCACGCGGCCCGAGGTCGGCTTGATGGCCGCGAGCCCGCAAAAATGCGCAGGGATCCGTATGCTGCCGCCGGCGTCGGTGCCAAGGCCGAGCGGCGAGCCGCAAGCCGAGACAATGGCGGCTTCGCCGCCGCTGCTGCCGCCCGGCGTGCGCGCGAGGTCGTAAGGATTGTTGGTTCGGCCGTAAACGAGATTGTCGGTCTCGATCGCGCCGGCCAGTTCCGGCACATTGGTCTTGCCGAGAATGATGGCGCCGGCGGCACGCAGCCGCGCGACCGCCGTTGCATCCGTACTCGGGACGTAGTTGGCTCGGCCCTTGGTGCCGCCGGTACAGATGACGCCCGCTGTCTCCAGCGTATCCTTGATCGTCACCGGCACGCCGTGCAGCGGCCCCTTGATCTCGCCACGTGCCAGCGCCGCATCGGCCTCGTCCGCTTCCTTTCGCGCCGAATCCGCCGTCAATTGGACGACGGCGTTGAGCTTGGGATTGACCTTGGTGATCTGATCGAGATGCGCTTCCACGATCGCCTTCGAGCTGAATTGCTTGGAACGGATCGCATTGGCGAGTTCGCTCGCCGATTTCATGGTGATGTCATGGTCCGTGCCGGGCGCAGCCTGCGCCTGATCGATCAGAACCGTGTGTCCCGCCGCCGCGACCACGCCCGCGGCTGCCGCCGTGCTCAGGAAATCCCGTCGTCCCCATTTGTCACTCATTTTCGGCGCGTCCCTTCCGATAATTCTGAAGCAGCTAATTCCGTTTCGCCTGGTGGTCCGATTATAACATTCGCATCCCTTCCCAGCAGGCATTTTTGCGAATGTCAGAATCTTAGGACCACTGGCATGTATATGTCTCTAGTGGAGTTTGGGATTTGACATTCGCTTTACGAGCAAGCGGCCGGGTCGGCAGCGAATGTCAAATCCACTCCACGAGTGCATGCAAGTTCCCGGCCAGCATGACCGCTCGTCTGTGGTCACACGCCATGACCCGTGGGACGATTGAACGCCTGGTTCGAAGCCCTTACTCTGCCAGGCCTGAAGAATGCAGGTAGCTGCCATAAGCTACGCTCAAGCAATTTGATGGGAAGGAATCGCGATCATGATGAACCGGCGTCAATTTGTGGCTACCACGGGAGCGGCGTTTCTGGCCGGTATGCCCAAGGCATTCGCGGCAACGTATGACCTCGTCATCAAGGGCGGGCGTGTGATCGATCCCTCGATGGGTCTTGACGCGATACGTGATGTCGCGATTTCGGGCGACAGGATCGTTGCCGTGGAAGCCAGCATCGCGGCGGATGCCGCAGCGACCATCGATGCGCGCGGCAAGGTCGTGACGGCAGGTCTGATCGACATCCACACCCATGCCGGGCGCAGCAAGGAAGGCCCGGCGATGTGCCTTCAGGACGGTGTGACCGGCTGGGTCGATGCCGGCTCGGGCGGGGCGGACAATGTCGACGCGGTGGCGGCGATTGCGCGCAGTGCGCCGCAGACCGGCCGCTGCCTCGTCAATATCGCGCGCACCGGTGTGGTCACGCCGACCGGCGAACTGCACGACATCAACGCGGCGAACGTGGCGTTGGCCAAGGCAGCGGTCGAGCGCAATCGGGATATTGTCGTTGGCGTCAAGGCTCGCCTGTCGGACAATGTCGCGGGCGCCAACGATCTCGAAGCCTTGCGCCGGGCGCAGGAGGTCGCGACGAGCTTCAATCTGCCGGTCATGATCCATATCGGCCAGAATTATTCGCCGCTGCGCGCTCTTCTGGCGTTGCTCAAGCGTGGCGATATCATCACGCATGTTTACGCGCCAGGTAAGAACGGAATTCTCGACGATAAGGGTGTCTTGTTGCCGGACGTCACGGCCGCGCATCGCCGCGGCGTGATTTTCGATTTCGGCAACGGCGTGTCGGATCATTTCGACTGGGACACGGTCGAGAAGGCGACCAAACAGGGTCTTTGGCCCGACACGTTCTCGACCGATTGGAACACGAGCTCAAAGAGCAGCGGGGTCGTCGATCTGCCGAATGTCATGTCGAAGTTCATCATGTTCGGCATGCCGCTCAATCAGATCATCGCCGCCGCCACCGTGAATGCGGCGCGTTGTTTTCCGGCCTTCGACGACCGTGGCACGCTCAATGTCGGCGCGCCGGCCGACGTCGCCATCATGGAATTGCGGGAAGGAACGTTCGAATTCCTCGACAACTATAACGGCAAGCGAACCGGCCGACAGCGGCTGTTTCCATCCGAAGTCGTGCTCGGCGGCAAGCGCGTGCAGCGCGCTTGAAATTCAGCGACCAAGATTAGCCGCCAAGGTAGGCCTCGCGAATGCGCGGATCGTCGGCAAGCTCGGCCGACGGTCCGGACAATGTGATGACGCCGGTCTCGAGCACGAAAGCGCGGCTCGCGATCTCGAGTGCCATCGCTGAATTCTGCTCCACCAGCAGCACGGCAAGGCCGGTGCGTTTGTTGAGTTCGACGATGCGGTCGAATACCTGCTCGATCACGATCGGTGCCAAGCCCAGCGAGGGCTCGTCCAGCATCAAAAGGCTGGGGCGGCCCATCAG
>DATHPL010000137.1:0-3451 GCA_035483915.1 Bradyrhizobium sp. | reverse complement strand
GAGGCCTTCAAGACCTTCGGGAATATGCGTCCGCTGGTCCCGACGAAGGTCGGCTGTCCCAGCGCCTCGCACCACGCCCGCAAACGCTCCGGCGGAAAGGTTTTGATCGCCCCGGCGAGACTCGGTTCAACTTCGCGATATCGCGCCAGAAATGCCGGCAACGGTTCGCTATGCGTGAGGTTAAGCCCGCCGCGCCCCGCCATCAGAAATTTTCGTCCCGCAGACGGCATCGCGTCATAGACGGTGACCGCATTGCCTCCCTGCGCCAGCGTCTCGGCCGCCATTAACCCAGCCGGGCCGGCGCCGATGATGGCGGCCTGCACCTTCGAAGTTCTCATGTTCTGCAAACGCCCAAGCCGAGAACCTCATCCTGAGGGGGCCGCAACGCGGCCGTCTCGAAGGATGAGCCACGCAGGGCCTCATGGTTCGAGACGCGCAAGGCGCTCCTCACCATGAGGAGATACACCGGTACACTACAGTTTCACACCCGCCCGCGCCGCAGCCTGGCCGACATATTTGTTGGTCTGCTGAAACGCGTTTTCCAGCGCCTTGGCCGTCGACATGTCGCCGATTTCGGCGAAATGCGCCGCGATGGCCTCAGGTGTCCATTCGCTTGGCGGAAAGTTGACGCCTTCGGTCTCCATGACCTTGATCACAGCGAAGGACCCGGCGCCCGCGCCCATGATGGTGCGGGTCGGCGCGTCCTCACCGAGCAGATAGAGCACGGCCGGCGTGATCGCCTCGGGCTTCATCAGTGCGAGCGCCTGCGGCGGCAGAAGCTCTTCCGTCATCCGCGTCGCCGCGGTCGGCGAAATCGTGTTGACGCGGATGTCGTTCTTGCGCCCCTCTTCCGCCAGCACGTTCATGAGACCGACGATGCCGGCCTTCGCCGCGCCGTAATTGGCCTGGCCGAAGTTGCCGAACAGGCCGGACGACGAGGTCGTAACGACGATGCGGCCGTAGTTGCGGTCGCGCATGCCGTTCCACACCGCCTTGCAGCAATAGAACGTGCCATTGAGGTGCACGTCCAGCACCTTGGCGAAATCGGCGATTTTCATCTTGGCAAACGACTTGTCGCGCAGGATTCCGGCATTGGCGCACAACAGATCGACGCTGCTCCATTCCCTGGTGGCGCGATCGACCATGGCCTGCACCTGTTCGAAATTCGAGACATCGGCGCCATCCGCCATCGCCACGCCGCCGGCTTTGCGGATCTCCTCGACCACGGCTTCCGCCGGCGTCAGCGAACCGCCGGTGCCATCGCGCCCGCCGCCGAAATCATTGACCACCACCTTGGCGCCGCGGCTTGCGATCCCGAGCGCGTGCGCGTGGCCAAGACCATTCCCCGCGCCGGTGACGATGGCGACGCGTCCGTCAAACCTGATTGTCATGAGTGCATTTCCTGAAGTTCAAGCAAAGTAAATCAGGCCGATCCAGTCGGCCACCAGAGCGGGCTTTTCCTCGCCTTCGATTTCGACTGACACATGGGTGAGCGATTGCAACTCCTTCGGCTTGCGCAGTTTCGCTTCCATCAACGTGAACCGCCCGCGCACGCGCGATCCCGATCGCACCGGCGAGACGAAGCGAAGCTTGTCGAAGCCGTAGTTGACGCCCATAGTCGTGCCTTCGATCACCGGCATCACCTCATAGGACATGATGCTGAGCAACGACATCGTCAGAAAGCCGTGAGCGACCGTTGCGCCAAATGACGTCTCGCGTTTGGCGCGTTCGGGATCGACATGGATGAACTGGTGATCCTCGATCACGTCGGCATAGACGTCGATCCGGCCCTGATCGACCAGATGCCAGGACGACACGCCAATCTCCTGTCCGACCATGGCCTGGTACGTCTCAAGCGAAACCGGCGGCTTTTTCCAGACTTCGTTCATTCCGGTCTCGTTTTCTGCAATTCAGGAAAGTCTTCTTCGCGGAATTCGTCGCCGCGCAGCGAATCATTGCGAATATTATCGTGTTCGAGACGACGCAGTTGCACCCGCCGGATCTTGCCGGAAATCGTCTTCGGCAATTCACTGACGAGTTCAATTCGCCGGACGCGCTTGAACGGCGCGAGCCGCGTGTGGAGATGCTGGAAGATCAATCTCGCGGTTTCCGCCGAGCGCTCCGTGCCCGGCACCAGCAGCACATAGGCCTTGGGGATTGCGAGCCGGATCGGATCGGGGCTCGGCACCACGGCCGCTTCCGCGATCAGCTCGTGTTCCAAGAGGACGCTTTCAAGTTCGAACGGGCTGATGCGGTAATCCGACGATTTGAACACGTCATCGGAGCGGCCGACGAAGGTGAAATAGCCGTCTTCATCGACGAAGACCACGTCGCCACTGCGATAAAACGCGCCGTCGGTACCGGACAGCGTCCCGTCCTCGATCTCATAGCCCTGCATCAACCCCCCGGGATGATCGGCGCCGAGCCGGAGCGTGATTTCGCCCTCCTGCACGGCGTGGCCGTCGGCGTCGGTGACCTCGACACGCCAGCCGGGCAGCGGCCGTCCCATCGATCCGACCTTCACCTTCTGGCCCGGCGAATTGCCGGCAAGCGCCGTGGTCTCGGTCTGGCCATAGCCGTCGCGGATGGTCAGGCCCCAAGCCGCGCGTACCTGGTCGATCACTTCGGGATTGAGCGGCTCGCCCGCGCCGCAAACCTCGCGCAACGACACCTTGAAGTCGGTGAGCCTCTCCTGAATGAACAGCCGCCATACCGTCGGCGGCGCGCACAAGGTCGTGACGCCGCACCGTCCAATCGTCGCGAGCAGGCCTTTGGCGTCAAAGCGCGGCTGATTGACCACGAATACGGTCGCGCCCGCATTCCACGGCGCAAAGAAACAGCTCCAGGCGTGCTTGGCCCAACCGGGCGAGGAGATGTTCAGGTGGACATCACCCGGCTGCAAACCCAGCCAATACATGGTCGAGAGATGGCCGACGGGATAGCTGCGCTGGCTGTGCCGGACCAGTTTCGGCTTCGCTGTCGTGCCCGAGGTAAAATAAAGCAGCATCGGATCGTCGGGCCCGGTCGGCCCGTCCGGCGTAAAGCTTTCAGGGAAGTCCGCGGACGTCTCGAACGGAAGCCAGCCCTCCTGCGGTGAGGCTGCATTGACGACGATGCGCACAAGTCTTTCGCTGCCGAGGCCGGCAAACTTGCCGATCTGGTCTTGCGTCGCGACCACCACCCGCGCACGGCCACGATCGAGGCGGTCGTGCAATTCGTCCGGCGTGAGCAAGGTGGTGGCTGGTATCACGACCACGCCGAGCTTCATCGCCGCCAGCATGGTTTCCCAGAGCGGAACGACGTTGCCGAGCAGCAGCAACAGATGGTCCCCGCGCTTCAAACCCTGCGCCCGCAGAAAATTCGCGACCTGATTGGATCGCCGCGACAGCACGGCGAAAGACAGCCTGGTCTCGCGGTGGCTGCCGGCATCGACGATCCAGAGCGCCGGCCG
>DATHPL010000136.1:0-2772 GCA_035483915.1 Bradyrhizobium sp. | reverse complement strand
AAGTTCCAAAAAAAAGCCGAAGCGAAACGCGCTTCGGTTAGATCAAAGAAAAGTTCAAAACGGGAGGTTCCGATCCGATGAGGTCCATAGCGTTCGCCGACTTCCTCATCGGTTTGGGAATCCTGTTTGTGCTCGAAGGCCTGATGTTCGCGGCCATCCCCGCCTGGCTCAAGCGGGCGATGAAAAGCGCACTGGTGACGCCCGATCACATCCTGCGGGCTGCCGGCATCGGCTCGGCGGTGGCAGGTCTGATCCTGATCTGGGTGGTCCGCCGCTAGGCGGTATTTCCTTGTAAGACTTGCCGCCTTTCTGGGCGTGTTTGGCCTCATTTGGCGGCGTCTGTTTTTCGCCCAAATGGTAGGGTCAAACGCTTGCGCGGTTACCCCCTTCGGGCGCACTCTGGCGTTTGAATTTCCGAGGTTCGTGCTTTCATCGCGGCAGCCGCGTCCACGAACTCAAGGGCACCAAATTCCGCTCCTTCGACAAGAGAGAACCGATATGACCGTTGCAATTGATGCCCCACGCCATCGCCTGCGCCCGCTATTGGCGGCAGCATGCATTGGGGCCGCAACCATCCTGGCCTCGGCGGTTCCGGCATTCGCGCGCGGACCTGATGGCATCGCGGATGTTGCCGAGAAAGTGATCGACGCGGTGGTCAACATCTCGACCACGCAAACCGTCGAGGCCAAGGGCGGTCCCGGCGAGGGCCGGGGCGGCGCGATGCCGCAACTGCCGCCGGGTTCGCCGTTCGAGGAGTTCTTCGACGACTTCTTCAAGAACCGTCGCGGCGGCGGTCCGCGGAGCGGCGATATGCAACCGCACAAGACCAACTCGCTCGGCTCGGGTTTCATCATCGATACCTCGGGCATCGTCGTGACCAACAATCACGTCATTGCGGACGCCGACGAGATCAACGTCATCCTCAACGACGGCACCAAGATCAAGGCCGATCTGGTCGGCGTCGACAAGAAGACCGATCTTGCGGTGTTGAAATTCAAGCCGCCGCGGCAATTGACGGCGGTGAAGTTCGGCGATTCCGACAGGCTGCGGCTCGGCGAATGGGTGATCGCGATCGGCAACCCCTTCAGCCTCGGCGGCACGGTGACGGCCGGCATCGTCTCGGCGCGTAACCGCGATATCTCGAACGGTCCCTACGACAACTACATCCAGACCGACGCCGCCATCAATCGCGGCAACTCCGGCGGCCCGCTGTTCAACCTCGACGGCGAAGTGATCGGCGTCAATACGCTGATCATCTCGCCGACCGGCGGCTCGATCGGCATCGGCTTTGCGGTGCCTTCCAAGACGGTTGCCGGCGTGGTCGATCAGCTTCGCCAGTTCGGCGAGTTACGTCGCGGCTGGCTCGGCGTCCGCATTCAGCAGGTCACCGATGAAATCGCCGAAAGCCTCAACATCAAGCCCGCGCGCGGCGCATTGATTGCCGGCATCGACGAAAAGGGCCCTGCGAAACCCGCCGGCATCGAGCCCGGCGATGTCGTCGTCAAGTTTGACGGCAAGGACATCAAGGAGCCAAAGGACCTGTCGCGCGTCGTCGCTGACACTGCGGTCGGCAAAGAAGTCGACGTCGTCATCATCCGCAAGGGCGAGGAGCAGACCAAGCACGTCACGCTCGGACGGCTCGAGGACACCGACAAACCGCAGCCGGCTTCCGCCAAGTCAACGCCGGAGCCGGAAAAGCCGGTGACGCAAAAGGCGCTTGGGCTCGACCTTGCCAATCTCTCCAAGGATCTGCGCAGCCGCTACAAGATCAAGGACACCGTCAAGGGTGTGGTCGTCACCGGTGTCGATAACGCTTCCGATGCGGCTGACAAGCGGCTCTCCGCCGGCGACGTGATTGTCGAAGTGGCGCAGGAGGCGGTGTCGAACGCCGCCGACATCAAGAAGCGCGTCGAACAATTGAAGAAGGACGGCAAGAAATCCGTGCTGCTTCTGGTGTCGAACGCTGATGGCGAGTTGCGCTTCGTCGCGCTGAGCGTGCAGTAACGGGGAGATCGCCATCGTCGAACGCGACGAGGCGATCGATCTTCAGAAAACTTTGTAACGTCAAGTGCCCGGGTCAAGCCCGGGCACTTTCGTTTGACGCATCCCCAGCTCAGGGATCGCGCTCGTCAGAATCAGGCCGCCTCGTTGCCGCTACTGCGCCGCGCCGACCGTGCCGGCGTTTGCCGCCGCGACGGTTCCGTGGCGCGGGGTCAGCACGTCAAGCTGATGCGGCGAGGCGGGCATGCCGTTGCGCGTGAGCGTCGGCGTGGCCGACTGCTCCCGGACGCCCGCCGACCCCATCACCGAAAGCTGATGCGATGTGGCCGGGAATGACGAGACTTCGAATGTCGGAAGCTCTGCCGCGCCGACGGCGGCGCCTTCGAGGAGAGCGAAGGCGAGAACGGCAGTCGAGAGCAGATGTTTTGCGGAGAGGCGTTGCATGGGAAAGATCCTTCAGGTGACGATGTTGCGAAGCGCGTTTACCGCGATCGCGTTTCGACTCCCTGGACTCTCCCTGACCTCAGCGAGTTCAACCGTTACTCGGAGGATTTAGCAACTCATTGCTTCGTGATCCCACGGAATAGCAACGATGTATCCGCCGGCCCTGAGTTTAGGCAGGATATTTCTTATTTCGATCGATACGGGAACGATGATTCTTCGAAGTCGCGCGGCGAGATCGATCGAATTGATTCTATGGTTAGAATTAACCTGTCACAAACTCCTCGCGCCGATAGCCTTGCGCGTAAAGCAACGCGGTGAGGTCGCCGT
>DATHPL010000135.1:0-2852 GCA_035483915.1 Bradyrhizobium sp. | reverse complement strand
CGAGCATCTCTACGATCAGGATTTTGACCGCGACTCGAACACAATCGAGGTATTCGTCGGCCGCATCCGCAAGAAGCTCGATGTCGACATCATCCAGACGGTCAGGGGACTTGGCTATTTGCTGACGCCGCCGGCAACGGGTGGTTGATCCGACGTCTCCTCCTATGCTCTGTTCGGGCATGGGCCGTTTTGACGTTTGGTATCTCACCATGTGGACGCCGCGCGGAAGATCGTTCGGGATGACACCCTGATGCGCCGCAGCTCGCTTGCGACCCGGCTGTTTTTGTCTGCGACCGCCTGGGTGGTGGTCATTCTGCTGATCACCGGTGTGATCCTGTCGTCCGTCTACCGCGACGCCACCGAGCGCGCTTTCGACCGCCGTCTCAATCTCTACCTTCGAACGCTGGTCGCCGAAGTAGCGACGCCCGACGAGCCGCCGGATCATCAGTTCCAGTCGCTGGGCGAGCCGCTGTTCGAACTGCCATTGTCGGGATGGTACTGGCAGATCATCCGCACTGATTCTGAAAAGGAGGAGGTGCGCGCGTCACGTTCGCTGTGGGACAAGAAGCTGCCGAAGCTCGAGGATCACGGCGCCGAACTGAGCGCGGCGGGCATCCGCCTCGGCTATGTCGAGGGCCCGGAGGGGCAGACGCTGCGGATGGTCGAGCGGCCGGTCGACCTTGGCGCCGACGGCAAATTCCTCGTCGATGTCGCCGGTGATGCATCGGAGATTTTCGACGAGACCCGCAACTTCGACTACTATCTGGGCGGAACGTTTATCGCCCTTTCGATCGTCCTGGTCCTGACCACGATCTTTCAGGTCCGCTTTGGACTGGCCCCCCTCAAGCGCATTTCCGATGCGATTGCCGATATCAGATCCGGCCGCGCCGAGAGGTTAGAGGGCGAATTTCCCGTCGAGATCGCGCCGCTGGCGCGAGAAACCAATGCGCTGATCGACGCGAACAGGGAAATCGTCGAACGCGCCCGCACCCATGTCGGCAATCTCGCGCATGCGATCAAGACGCCGCTGTCGGTGATCGTCAACGAGGCCGCGACCCATTCTTCCGATCTGTTTGCCGCCAAGGTTCTTGAACAGGCCGATGTGATGCGTGATCAGGTCGCCCATCATCTGGAGCGCGCGCGGATCGCGGCGCGCCTCACCATCGTCGGCACCATCACCGAGGTCGGCCCGGTGGTCGATGCCTTGCGCCGCACCATGGAGAAAATCCATCGCGACCGCGGCGTCGCCATCGAAGTGGCTTCCGGGTCAAAGGCAAAGTTTCGCGGCGAACGGCAGGACCTCGAGGAGATGGTCGGCAATCTCGTCGACAATGCCTGCAAATGGGCGGCCTCGCGGGTCTTCATCGAGGTTCTGGTTGACGAGCCCACCGAGCCCGGCGCGACACCGATGCTGCGTATCGTCGTCGATGATGACGGGCGCGGCCTTTCGGAGCAGGAGCGGGCCAAGGTGTCCCGCAGGGGTCAGCGGCTCGACGAATCTAAGCCGGGCTCGGGGCTCGGGCTATCGATCGTGGTCGACCTTGCCGCACTGTATGGCGGCAGCCTGACCCTCGGCCACGCCCCGACCGGCGGGTTGCGGGCCGAACTCCTGCTGCCAGCCGCATAAACACGCAGCCGAGATACAACTTTTGATAGGGTATGGCCGAGATCAATCCTCTGGGGTTGATCATCCTAAACGACTTCTTAACGCCGGGGCTTTTACAATGCCCTGTGGACGTATTTTTTTGCCGTCCGCGCCACACAAGCTTGCAGTCCGGGCGTATGAGCCAGACATCAACCGAACGGCTGAGAGACTATCTCGCCCAGCTGCCGCCACAGTCACAGGCGCTGCTGATGCGGGAGTTCGAGCGCGCCATCGATCGCGGCGAGGAAACCACGATCGCTACCTTTGTGCTTGAACAGCTGCGCAAGATCGTGCGCGGCGCCGATGCTGATGACGAGGCGCGTCCCCGTACGGACAACCCGACGCGGCTCCTGTTTCGCCCATTGGAACCATTTCTGGTCGAAGGCAACGTCTCGGTTCGAGAAGGCCAAATTCGCCGCGCCTCCCTGCTGCCGGTCTGGCAGTGGCTGGCTCGCGAGGGAGCGCCGGACCTGGCCCGCCAATTCGAGGCAGCACTCTCCCGCGGTCCGGAAAGTGGCACCTCGCCCGAGATCGAGGCCACCGCAAGGAAGCTTCAGCTTGCCGCGGCCGAGGGGCTGCTGGCCGTTGTCGCATCCGGTGCCGATGACCGCCGCGCGCTGTCCCGCATTGGTCCGCCGGATGTGATCGAAGACCTGCCATCGATCGCCTGTCTCTTGCACGTCCGCGAAGCGGTGGACACGCTCAACAGCCGTGTTCCCAGCTACATGCGTGTGTTTAACGATGCGCAGATCGAAGCGGTGATTGCCGCGCTCAATGTTCCTTCGTTGCAGACGCCGCAGTTGCTGCCTTTCGCGCTGTCGTTGGTGATGCAGCGATTGGCGGCGCCATGGCAGATCATTCGCCTGGCAATACGCATGGCGGCTTCCGACGACGAGATGCGCGTCGCCTCGACGCCCTACGGCATCGCCGTCACCATTGCCCTGCATGATTTGTACTGCCTGGCGGCAACCCTGCGGGCCGATATCAAGCGCGGCCGCTTCGGCGAAGTCACCGAGCACTTGAAAACCCTTCACGACGGCGTACGGGGCTTAAGAACCGAACTCGACCTGCGCAACGATTCAGCCTGGGGCAGGCGGCTGGCATCGATCCGCGCCGACATTTCCAGCGCGCTGCAATCGGAAATCGACAGCGTTCCCGGCCGCGTCAGGCGGATATTGCGCCAGCGCAGCGACAAGGACATCGGGGC
>DATHPL010000134.1:0-4314 GCA_035483915.1 Bradyrhizobium sp. | reverse complement strand
CGGCGGTGGCGTGCGCACGGTCGACGACATCAACACATTGCTGCGCTCCGGCGCCGACAAGGCCTCGATCAATTCCGCGGCCGTCAGCCGGCGCGAATTCGTCAAGGAGGCGGCCGAAAAGTTCGGCGACCAGTGCATCGTGGTCGCCATCGACGCCAAGCGGGTGAAACGCGGCAACTCGGACCGTTGGGAAATCTTCACCCATGGCGGACGCAATTCGACCGGGATCGACGCGATCGAATATGCCCAGGAAGTGGTGTCGCTCGGCGCCGGTGAAATCCTGTTGACCTCGATGGATCGGGATGGCACCCGCCAGGGATTCGACCTGCCGTTGACCCGGGCTATCGCCGACAGCGTATCCGTCCCGGTCGTTGCCTCCGGCGGGGTCGGCAACCTCGACCACCTGGTGGACGGTGTCCGCGAGGGGCACGCGAACGCGGTGCTCGCGGCCTCGATCTTCCACTTCGGCGAATTTACCATACGCCAGGCCAAGGAGCACATGGTCCGCGCCGGCTTGGCCATGCGGCTCGACCCCTGACGACTCTTTGTGACAGAAGTGCTACAGGTGAAGCGCCGTCGGCGTCCGTGACGCCGGGCATGTGAATTTGAAATCGAGTTTGACGTGATGTCGGGTTTTTCGCTCCACGACCTGGTCAAGATCATCGACGCCCGAGCCGCATCGGACGGCGAGAGTTCGTATACCCGCAAGCTCCTGGACAAGGGACCGGAGCATTGCGCCAAGAAGTTCGGCGAGGAAGCGGTGGAAACCGTGATCGCCGGGGTCGGCAATGATCGCGATCACCTCATCGCCGAGAGCGCGGATTTGCTGTTTCACTGGCTCGTATTGTTGAAATCGCGCGGCGTCAGGCTCGATGAAGTCGAGGCCGCGCTGGCACAGCGCACCGGCATGTCCGGGCTTGAGGAGAAGGCCGCGCGCAAGCGTGACTGACATAGAGCCCTGCGGAGCGGGATAGGCGGCGTCATGGATATTCGGGCACCGGATCAGCAATACAATCCCTACCGGATATTTTCCCGGGAGCAGTGGGCGCGCCTGCGCGACGGCATGCCGATGACGCTCGAGGCGAGCGAGATCGCAAGGCTGCGCTCGGTGCATGACCGGCTCGACCTCAAGGAGGTGGAGGAGATCTATCTGCCGCTGTCGCGGCTGTTGTCGATCTATGTCGATGCGATGCAGCGGCTTTACGTCGCCCAGCGCCGCTTCCTCGGCATCCAGGACCGCAAGATGCCCTACATCATCGGCGTCGCCGGTTCGGTCGCGGTGGGCAAATCCACCACCGCGCGCGTGCTGCAAGCGCTGCTGGCGCGCTGGTCGCCGCGGCCGAAGGTCGATCTCGTGACGACAGACGGTTTTCTGTTTCCGAATGCCGCGCTCGAGCGGCAAGGGTTGATGCAGAAGAAGGGCTTTCCCGAAAGCTATGACCTGCCGATGCTGTTGTCGTTTCTCAGCGATATCAAGGCCGGACGCGAACGGGTGCGGGCGCCGGTCTATTCGCATCTCACCTACGACATCATTCCCAATGAATGGAACGAGGTCGACCGGCCGGACATCCTGATCGTCGAGGGCGTCAACGTGCTGCAAACCGGCCGGCTGCCGCGCGACGGCAAGGCGGTGCCGGTGGTGTCCGATTTCTTCGATTTCTCCGTCTACATCGACGCCGAGGAGCCGGTGCTCCGCGACTGGTATGTCCGCCGTTTCCTGGCGCTGCGCGACACGGCGTTCCACGATCCCAGATCGTATTTCCATCGCTACGCGCCGCTGTCCGATGAGGAAGCCACCGCAACGGCGATCGCGATCTGGGAACGCACCAACCTCGCCAATCTCGAAGACAATATCTTGCCGACGCGGCCGCGCGCGACGCTGATCCTCAAGAAAGGCGCCGACCACGTGGTCGAGACCGTCGCCCTGCGCCGGCTTTAATCCTCCTTTTGGGCATGATCTCCGCGCAAACGCTTTTAGCGTTTGTCGCGAGGGAAAACCGGTTACCACTTTTCCGGATCATGCCTACTTCAAAGCCAGCGGCCGTTCCTCGTCGAGAAAACCCATCAGTTCATGGAAGAACTGCATGCGGTTCTTTTCCATCATCACCGTGTGCGTTCCTTCGCTGAGCTCGATCAGCCGCTTGTACGGCGTGTGCGTGAGCTGTGCGAAATAATTTTGCGCCTGATAGCTCGGCAGGTCCGCATCCCATTCGGCGTGCAGCAAAAGCGTCGGCACCGTGATCTTGCCGGGATCGTAGAGCGCCTTGCCCGCGCCATAGGTGTTGGCGCTGTCTTCCATCACGCCGTTGGGCGCGCGCAGCATCGGCGGATTTTGTTTTGAAGCTTCCGGATCGGTCGCCCAGGTAGCCGTTGCCCAGGCCTCGAACACGCCCGGCGGAATCAGGTCGGCTTGTTTGTCCTCGGCGACGCCTTTCAGCCAGCGTGCCCTCGCGGAATCCTTCGACACCAGCCGGTACGCGCCCAGCGGCGTCGCACTCGGTGTCGCCGGCTCGTTGCGAATCCATTGCGGCGCGTAGAGTACGAGCTTCTCGATCTTGTCGTTGTGTTCGCTGGTGTAGGAGCCGGCGATCGAAGTGCCCCACGACCAGCCCATCAGGTTGATCTTGCTTACCTTGCGCTTGTGCAGGATGTAATCGACCGCGGCGCCAAGATCGTGGGCGGCGACTTGCGTCGACACGATCGGCTTATTGGCTTCCGGCGGCTGGCTCATCTCGGGAGGCCTGGTGGAATGACCATAGCCCCTGACATCGACGAGATAGACGTCGTAACCGCGCGCCGCGATCAGGTCCATCATCGACATGCCCTCGATCGGCAGGTCGAAAGCGGTTTCCGCCGGATAGGTCGCGCCGTGCACAAACAGCAAAATCTTGTCGGAAGAGCTCTCCCGGCCGGCGAGGTGCTTGTTGCGGACGAACAGCTGGATGCCCGCGTCTCCTGACGGGATCATCGCATCAGACGTCTCAAGCTTGGGCTCTTTGGCGTTCACTGATGCGAAGGCGAAAAGGCCGGCGGCCAGAAATGTCGACATAACCAAAAAAGAAAACCGCAAAAGCTGGCCGCGCATCGAATGCCTCCCCGACGTTTTTTTGGAACATGGTTCGGAACGAAGAGACCATGCTCGATATTTCGCCGATGCTCGATGGAATCGGCGGCCGCTGTCAAGAGAGGCAGACGAAGGACAGCGCTGCGTCAGGCGACCTGCGCGCCAAGCCCGGCCAGCGCCTCCGCGAGTTTCTCGCGGTCGAGCGGCTTGACCAGAAATCCGTCCATGCCCGCCTCAAAGCAGGCATAGCGATCCTCGACCAGCGTATTCGCAGTCAAGGCCAGGATCGGGGTCCGCCGTCCGGTCCCCGCTTCGTTGACGCGAATGCGTTTGGTGGTCTCGATGCCGTCGAGGCCCGGCATCTGAATATCCATCAGCACCATATCGTAGGGCGCGCCGGCGGATCTCGCCGCAAGCCAGGATTCCAGCGCTTCTTCGCCGTTGACGGTAATGACCACCTGATGTCCGAGCCGGGTCAGCAGGGAACGCATCAACAGCGCATTGATCTCGTTGTCTTCGGCGACCAACACTGAAAGGCCACGCGGTTGAACGGTGGTAGCCTCAATCGTCTCCGCCTCCGCCGGGGCATCTTCGGCAAGCCGCATCTCCAGGCTCGGCGCGGATACTTCCGGCGGACCGGCAAGACGGGCGGCGAGCGAAGCCGCGCGCAGCGGCTTGACCAGATATCCCGTCAGCGCCGAGGTCGCAGCCGCTTGCAGTTCCTGCCGGCTCGCGGGCGTGACGAGGACAATTCGTTGGGGAGCGAAAGGCCTTGCGGCCTCTGCCAGCGCCTCGACTTCCGTCGTGCCGAGCGCGTGGTCGAGCAGGACCGCGTGCCAGGTGCGTTCAGGCAACAGCGCACGCGCCACATCCGCGTCGGAGACCATGCAGGTCTGGCCGCCCCAGCGCTCAAGCCTTCGTGCAATCAGCGAGGCTTCGATCGTCTGCGGCGTCACCAGCATCACCGACCGGCCGCCAAGATCGGGCGGAGGGAGCGGTTGGGGCGCATCGGGACTTGCCGCCAGGGAGAGGCTGACCTCAAAGGTCGAGCCTTCACCAGGCGTGCTTTCGAGCGCGATGCGGCCGCCCATGCGTTTGACGATGCGCTCCGAAATGGAGAGGCCCAGGCCGGTGCCGCCATAGCTCCGCGCAATGCGGTCGTCGGCCTGCTCGAATTCGCGGAAAATTCGCTCTCGCGCCTCGGGCGCAATGCCGATGCCGGTGTCGCGCACCAGGAACGAGATTTCGTT
>DATHPL010000133.1:0-8385 GCA_035483915.1 Bradyrhizobium sp. | reverse complement strand
CCACCGGCCGGCATAGTTTCCGGACCACGATTGAACCGACGGGATTCAGGTTGCATCGATGAGTGAGAGGCCGCCCATTTCGCCAAGGAGCCCGCGTGCCGCGCTGGAGCCCGAACAGGTTCCGCCGCCGCCCAAGCGGTCCGAACGCGCCCGCAATCCATTCATCGTCGTCGGCAACGCGATCATCACCTTTATTCTGTTTTTGATGATCGCGGTCGGCGGCACTTATATCTACGGAAAGCAGAAAATCGAGGCGCCGGGTCCCCTGCAGGAGGACAAGATCGTCAACATTCCGTCGCGGGCAGGGGTGACCGATATCGCTGATGTCCTGCAGCGCGAAGGCGTCATAGACAACAATCGCTGGGCGTTCATCGGCAGCGTTTTTGCGCTGAAAGCACGCTCTGAACTCAAGCCCGGCGAATACCAGTTCCAGAAGAACGCCAGCTTGAGGGATGTCATCGGCACGATCGTCGAAGGCAAGGTGGTTCAACATTCCGTCACCATCCCGGAGGGGCTGACCTCCGAGCAGATCGTGGCCCGGCTTTCCGATAGCGATATTTTCTCCGGCTCGGTGCGTGAGTTGCCACGCGAAGGTACGCTGCTGCCGGAGACCTACAAATTTCCGCGCGGAACCCCGAGGGAGCAGGTGATCGCACGGATGCAGCAGGCGCAGAAGCGTGTGCTTGCCGAGATTTGGGAGCGCCGAAATCCGGATATTCCGATCAAGACACCGGAACAGTTGGTGACGCTGGCCTCGATCGTGGAAAAGGAAACCGGCAAGCCGGACGAGCGCAGCCGTGTGGCCTCGGTGTTCGTCAACCGGCTTCGGCAGAAAATAAAACTGCAGTCGGACCCGACGATTATTTACGGGCTGGTTGGCGGCAAGGGCACGCTGGGCCGCCCGATCAAGCGAAGCGAAATTCAACAGCCCTCGCCCTACAATACCTATGTGGTGGAAGGATTGCCGCCCGGGCCGATCGCCAATCCCGGCCGCGCCTCGCTGGAGGCTGCCGCCAATCCTGCACGAACGCGTGACCTGTTCTTTGTTGCTGACGGCACCGGCGGACACGCCTTCAGCGACACGTACGACGTGCACCAGAAAAACGTCGCCAAGTTGCGCGCGATGGAAAAGCAGATCCAGAACGATACGGTCGAGCCCGCCGACGATCCCCCGCCGCCGGCGGCGGCGAACGCGTCTGCTGCGGATACGGGTGCGCCAGCCGCGCCGCCGAAGCCGGCCAAGAAGCCGGCTACGCGCCCAGCGCCTTTGTTGCCCCGGCAAGGCGCTTCGCCGCCGCCGGCGTCTTCCCCGGTGGACCAGCAATAGTGCTGGAGGCGTGATCACGATCCCTGTCGTTCGTGATCGAAAACGGCTTTACACGGCGCGCAAATTCCACTTTGGCTTCAGACGCGCTAGACTTGCACGCATTCGGCCAGCGAATCCCTCTGGCCGTGACTTCGTCCGGAGAACCCCACGCGATGGTGCTGTCGAGTATGACTGGCTTTGCCCGTAGTCACGGCGCCAGCGGACCTTATGCGTTCGAGTGGGAACTGAAGTCTGTCAATGCCAAGGGGCTGGACGTGCGCCTGCGCCTGCCGCCGGGATGGGACGAACTGGAATCGTTCGCCAAAAAGCGCGCCGCCGAGGTGCTGTCGCGGGGCACGGTATACGCCAATTTCAACGTCAAGCGCACCAATGCGTTGTCGACGATTCGTATCAACGAAGACGTCCTGGCGTCGGTCGTGCGTGTCGCCGGCGTGCTTGCCGGCAAGATCGATGCGGTAGCGCCGAGCATCGACGGGCTGCTCTCCATCAAAGGCGTGATCGAGGTGGTCGAGCCGGAAGCCGACGAGACGGAAGACAAAGCGGCGAAAGATGCAGCTAGCGTGGCATTTGATCAGGCGCTCGCCCATCTGGTCGAGATGCGCCAGCGCGAGGGCACCGCACTCGCGCAAATCCTGCTGCAGCGAATGGACGAGATCGAGCAGTTGGCGAAGAAGGCCGAGATAGCACCAGGGCGCAAGCCGGACGCGGTCAAGGCGCGGCTGGCTGAACAGATTGCGATGTTGCTGGAGACGTCCGATCGTTTCGACCCCGACCGCCTCAGCCAGGAGGCGCTGCTGATCGCGGCAAAGGCGGACATACGTGAAGAACTCGATCGCATCGCCTCCCATGTGGCGCAGGCCCGTGACATGATCGCCAAGGGCGGACCGGTCGGCCGGCGTCTCGATTTTCTTGCGCAGGAATTCAATCGCGAGGTGAATACCTGTTGTTCCAAGTCCAACGATATCGAATTGACCAATACCGGGCTTGAAATGAAGAACGTGGTGGAGCAATTCCGCGAGCAGGTCCAGAATCTGGAGTGACGCATGGCGGGTCGGGGGCAAAGCGATGTCGGTTGAGCGGCGTGGCCTGATGTTCGTGCTGTCCTCGCCGTCGGGCGCAGGCAAGACCACGTTGTCGCGTCTCTTGATCGAACGAATGCCCGGCCTGAGGATGTCGGTGTCGGCGACGACCCGACCGATGCGGCCGGGCGAAGTCGACGGCCGCGACTATCTGTTCGTCGATCAGGCGCGCTTCAAGGAAATGGTCCAGCGGCACGAGCTCTTGGAATGGGCCACCGTATTCGACAACAGCTACGGTACGCCGCGGGCGCCGGTCGAAACCGCTCTGTCGGCAGGCCAGGATGTATTGTTCGACATCGACTGGCAGGGCACGCAGCAACTGCGCGAGAAAGCCCGGGCAGACGTCGTCAGCGTGTTCATTCTACCGCCCTCGGCCGCCGATCTGGAAAAGCGGCTGCATAGCCGTGCCCAGGACAGCGATGCAGTGATACGTTCGCGCATGAGCCGCGCGTCGCACGAATTGAGCCACTGGGCTGAATACGACTATATCGTCATCAATCACAACATCGACGAAGCTTTCGCCGAAGTTCAATCGATCCTGAAGGCGGAGCGGCTCAAGCGCGAACGCCGCACGGGCCTGACGACCTTCGTGCGCGAATTGCAGCGGCAGTTGGAGAAATAGTCGGATATCACCTCGCCGCGGCGCGTCGGGGCGGACGCCGGACGAATTCCGGTGAGGCTGCGGTAGCGCTTCCGACGCTGCGGGCAAATCGCGGCCGATAATCCCTGTTGTCCGTGGAGGGATAATCCGACAGCACGATACGGTCATCATCCGTGGTTTCCCAGACCGGTCTCCGCGCAGAACGCACTTTGGGCACGCGTAGCCTGCGGCGACGCCTTGACATGAGCGCCGCGGCTCCCGCAAACGCCAGCGCGCCAGCAATAGCGGCGAACACAGTCGGAATCATTTCCGGCCGAACCGGCATGGATAAATAGGCGAAGGGGGACGATGGGGCTGGATCGGCTGCTGATGGCGTTACATCGCTGGTGGGAGCGGGAGCCACTGGCGCCGGTGCCGCAGTGGGTACGGAGCTCGTCGTGGCTGGCAAATCCGGCCAGCGCGTGGCTACAGCCGCGGTTGCATTCCAGACCGAGGCGTTTGCGGGGTTGGTTTCGTTGCTGGCGGCGTTGGCGGGTGGGCTAGCGACGGGATTGTCTTCACGGACGGCCTGTGGGCGGAGCTCGGCGCGGGCATCGGCGATCGATGGCTTCGCTGCTGGAGGAGGGGCTGCTGCCGGACTGCTCTGCGGTACGGCTTGCGCAACCCCGCCGCCGTCCTGGCGAAGATACCAGCAATTGCGTTTGTTGGCGTGGTCGATGTGATAACGCCAGTGGCTGCCTGGCGGCGTTTCGGCCTTCGGACTGGAAAGGCAGTCGTCGGGATTTGCCGGTTCACCGCGCGCCATGGTCATAAGCGAAACGCCTGCAAGGATGCTGACCAAAATGGCAGGTACGATATTAGCGGGTCGTCTCGGCATGCGTAACTCCGGTGAACGCGATACATTTCACGTGCCGAACCTCGCCATAAAATGGGGTCGCAATGCGCCGCAAATCCGGACAGCGTTGGGCTTAATTCGGGCTGGCGCCCAGGGCCTTCAGGACACGCTGTGGGCGAGGAATCCGGGGCTTTAGTTTTGCGGTAGAGCCCTAGTTTTTCAGCACAATTCGCCCGACGACCTGGCCGGCCCGGAGCGCATCGATCCAGTTCTGGACATCCGCCATCGGCTCTTCGCGCATCGGGGTCGGCTTGATCTTGCCCGAACGCGCGAGCGACATCAGTTCATGCGCCTCGGCGAGTGTTCCGACCATGAAGCCTTCGATCGTCATCCGCTTGTAGACCCACTGTACCATCGGCAAGCTGAAGTTGCCGCCCATCAGGCCCGAGACCACGATCTTGCCGCCGCGCGCGAGAGCCGAAACAGCAAATGTCATCGACTTTTCGTTGCCGGCGAAATCGACGATCTCATCGAATCCGCCTTCGGTTTCCTTGATGATGCGCCGGGTGATCTCCGGCTCTGACGGGTCGTAGGCGAAAGCCGCTCCGTTCTTCAGCGCTGTTTCGCGGGCCGCGGCGCTCAAATCTGCCACTGTGATCGGCTGCTTGAACATGGCTTGTGCAAAGGCGAGCCCCATCATACCGACGCCGCCGAGACCGATCAGCAGCAGATTGCGCTGCCGCGGACGGTCGACGAGACGTTTCAAGGCGCCGTATGCGGTGACGCCGGAACACATCAACGTAGCGGCCTGATTGACCGTCAGCGGATCGTATTCCAGCAAATATTTTGCGTCGGGCACCAGCACGTGGCTAGCGAAACCGCCGTCGATGCTGACGCCGAGAAAGCGCTGCTTGGCACAGAGATTTTCATCACCCGCCAAACAGTCGCGGCATTGGCCGCAGCCGATCCATGGGAACACCGCCCGTTTGGTGCCGATCAGATCCTTCGGCAGGTCGGGGCCGACTTCCTCGACGACGCCGGCGATCTCGTGGCCGAGGGTGAAGGGCAATGTCATGCCACGCGTGGTGTCGAGCTTCTTGCCGCCGCCGAGATCGGCATAGCCGTCCTGGATGTGAAGGTCGGAATGGCAAAGTCCGCAACGCTCGATCCGGACTAAAACTTCCTGCCCCTCGGGTTTCGGCGCGTCGATGACGGTTTCGCACAGCGGCGCATCAAACTTGACCAGCGATTGGCGGCGCATGAGCGGCATGAAGGGGCTCCGAAGGATGTTCAGCTATTGTTGCGTATATGGGTCAATTCCCGAGCCATGGCAACAAATCCGCCAACGGAGACGGTTTCGGGACGCCGGGTCTCATCGATCTGGGCGGCCGCGACCAGTCGGGCCGGATCGATCGCCAGCGACTTCAGGCTTTGCCGCAACATCTTGCGACGCTGGCCGAAGGCGGCCGCGGCAACTTGCTCCAGCGCGCGTCGGTCGCAGACTTCCGGAACCTGACGCGGCACCAATCGCACGACGGAGGAAGTGACCTTCGGCTGTGGCACGAAGGCCGCCGGCGAAATATCGAACAGGATCTTTGTCTCGGCGCGCCAATTGGCAAGCACGCCCAGCCGTCCATAGGCCTCATCGTTTTCGTGCGCCACGATGCGCTCGGCGACTTCACGCTGAAACATCAGCACCATCGTGTCGTACCAGGGCGGCCATGGCTCGATCGAGAGCCAATCGATCAGAAGTGCGGTTGCGATATTGTAGGGCAGGTTGGCGACGATTTTTGCGCGCCTTGCCCCAAGCCACGGACGCGGATCGAAATGCTGGGCGTCGGCACAGACGATCTCCAGCCTTCCCGGATATCGCTGCGCAATTTCTTCAAGTGCGGGGAGAGCGCGTTCGTCGCGTTCGACCGCGATCACGTGGCGCGCACCCATGGCCAGCAATGCGCGCGTCAACCCTCCCGGACCGGGGCCGATCTCGATCACCGTCGCATCGTCAAGCGGACCTGCGGCGCGTGCGATCCTGGCAGTGAGGTTGAGGTCCAACAGGAAATTCTGGCCGAGCGATTTGCGGGCAGAGAGCGAATGCCGGCGAATGACCTCGCGAAGTGGCGGAAGGTCGTCGATCGCGCTCATGTGGGTTGGGCGGCGGCCATGCGGGCGGCTAATCGCAATGCTGCAATCAGGCTTGACGGGTTGGGCTTGTCGGTCCCGGCAATATCGAACGCTGTCCCATGATCGGGCGAGGTCCGGATAAAGGGTAGCCCCAGTGTGACGTTAACGGCGTCTTCGAAAGCCAGCGTTTTGATCGGGATCAGCGCCTGGTCATGATACATGCAGATAGCGCAGTCGTAGGTCTGCCGTGCGGCATCGTGAAACATCGTATCGGCCGGCAGCGGCCCCCGGATATTCAGGCCCTCGCCGCGCAGGAGATCGACAGCAGGCGCCACGATGGTTCTGTCCTCGGTGCCCAGCGAGCCGTCCTCGCCTGCATGCGGATTAAGACCGGATACGGCCAAACGGGGATGTGCAATCCCGAAATAGGATTTCAAACCCGCTACCACGATGCGTGCCGTCGTGGCGATCAGGTCGCTCGAAAGCTGCGCCAGCGCCTCGCGCAAGGAAACGTGGATGGTGACGGGAACGACGGCAAGCGCGGGCGACCACAGCATCATTACGGGCTGTGGCGTGGAATTGCTCGTCGCTGCAAGTTCGGCGAGATATTCGGTATGTCCGGGATGCCGGAAGCCGGCGCGATAAAGCACGTTCTTGGCAATCGGATTGGTCACCACGGCGCTCGCCCGGCCGTCCATGACGTCTTTCACGGCCTGGCGGATCGAGGCTAACGCTGCGCCTGCACTGCTATCGTCGGGGTGGCCGGGCAGGGCAGTTGCAGCGCGACCGGTGGGAACGACTGGCAGAGCGTGCGCGAAGGCGCTGTTCGCATCTTCCGGACGGCCTTCCGCAAGCCTGACGTTCAGTCCAAGCACTTTCGCCCGGCGATCAAGCGATGCGGCATCGCCGAGCCAATAGAACGCGGGCAATTTGAGTTCATCGCGGCGGAGCCATGCCTTGAGCGTGACGTCCGGGCCGATCCCGGCAGGCTCACCCGATGTCAGCGCGAGAGGCTTTGGCATACGTCAATGGCATTCAATCATCGAGGCTCTGCGGACCTCCTGCAGGTACGTTTTCGATTTCGCCTCGTATTTCTCGGCATACATCTTTTCGCGGATTTCTTTTTTCTTCGGCGTGTCGACCTTGGTCGGATCCCGGGCGCACAGCGCCACCATCTCGACGCCCTGTTTCGTCACCTCGGGTGGGGTCAGGTGGCCGATCGGCGTGCTGTCGAGTATTTCGCGAAGCGAAGGAGGGATATCGGCCGAGGTCTTGATTACGGTTTCGCGTATCGCGGCGTTCTGCATCGATTTAAAAAATGAATTCGCCTCGGGGCACGTCTGGATTCGCGCGCGCAGGGCCTCAGCTTCCTTCTTGCGAGCTTCCGTGGCCTCCGGTGCCGAGCCGCGCGGCACGATCAGCACGATCGGCTGCATCTTGTATTCGAAACCTGCCGTCTCCGTCTGTTGTTGGTCTCCCTGTTCCTTGGCTTTCTCCTCCACGTCCTTTTCACCGACCTGGAGGCTTTCCTTGTATCGGCCACGAACCAGGTTGCTCCAGACCATATCGGCCTTGATGCGTGCCTTGAGGGTGTCGGGGCGGATACCCTGGCTCTCCAGCGACTTCGTCAGCTGTTCCGGCGAGATCCGCATCCGTCCGCTCATGGCGTTATAGGACTGATCGATATCGCTGACCGAAGGATCGATGCTGAATTTCTTTCCTTCCTTGATCTTCAGTTTTTCGTCCGTCAACTCGTTGATCACCTGCTGGCGATCCGGCATTTTATGGGTGCTCAGCATGAGCAGCTTGGAACGCTGCTCGATGTCGAAATTGGTGATCGGCTCGCCATTGATCATGCACGCAACTTGCGCGCGCGTCGGCGATACGGATACCGCGATCAAAGCGAGGGCAGCACTGCTGCCCAAGACGATTGCCGAGAGCCGACGAGAGAGTGCAACGATCCTGGTCATCTTGGCTGTTTTAATCCAAGTCCGGTAAAGCAGATTTGACGTCACTTCGCTCGCAAGGCGAGCGTCCAAAACCACACTAGAATCCCATACTTGCTGGCGGCTTTTGATCCCAGCCCGAAAGACCTTCGCCTGAGCAAGCCGAGGTTCTTCGCCCAGAAAGGCACTTGGCCCGGATCGTACCGCATCAGCTACATCGTCCGCGAGCCCTCCGGCCGAGCCGTTATTGCGCTGACGTGGACGTATTGGCAATGGTCCGCAAGCCGATCTGGAGCATGAAAGCATGGCCAAGGATGGGCGGGGAGGTTGTCGTGGCATAGGAGTAGGAGGTGACGTAGTTGGCGGCGAGCACGAAGCAGTCGTCGACATAGCCGGCGCCGACGACGTATTGGTTGATCTGGTTGGCGACCAGATCCCAGCGGGCGGCGCCTTGTGCGACCCAGTTGTTGGCG
>DATHPL010000132.1:0-4024 GCA_035483915.1 Bradyrhizobium sp. | reverse complement strand
CACGTGGTACTATATGGGCACACCAATCGGCCGGCCAGCTTTGGTCCGGCTGTTTTCCACGATCCTCAAGCGCGAGGACGGCAAGCACTTTTTGGTGACTCCGGTGGAGAAGGTCGGCATCCGCGTCGACGACGCACCGTTTCTAGCCGTCGAAATGATCGAGGAGCAAGGCGAGGAGGGCCGGTGCTTGCGCTTTCGCACTAATGTGGATGACTGGGTGGATTGCGATGGCGCGCATTCGCTGCGATTCGAAGCCTCCGCCGAGGGCGGCCTGACACCCTATCTGCATGTCCGTGCCGATTTGTGGGCGAAGGTCACGCGCGCGCTCTATTATGATTTGGTTGACATCGGTGAGGAGCGGATGGTCGATGGTCGCCAGATGTTCGGGGTCGCGTCGGCCGGCGCGTTCTTTGCGATGGCGGATGCTGAAGAGGTGAGGGGCTAATTTTGAGCGACGCGATGGCGGAGAACGATCCCGCCGCAATCAGTTCGGCGGAATTT
Source organism: Bradyrhizobium sp. (assembly GCA_035483915.1). GTDB lineage: Bacteria > Pseudomonadota > Alphaproteobacteria > Rhizobiales > Xanthobacteraceae > Bradyrhizobium. The sequence goes on along the minus strand of DATHPL010000132.1, from coordinate 3,523 downwards.
TTCGATCGGGCACGTGCACGGTTGCGTTTCGAGATTCCGCCGGGCCTGACCGATCCAAGTTTGATCCCTGCCAGCGGCGATCAGGGCACCGACCGCATGCTCGCGATCCTGGCGCGCGAGCAGCCGATCCGTCCCGCGGCGGTATTGATTGCAGTGATCGATCGTCCGCAGCCGACGGTGCTGTTGACCCAGCGTTCCGCCCATCTCAATGAACACGCCGGACAGATTTCCTTTCCGGGCGGCAAGATCGATGCAACGGACGCATCCCCGCTCGATGCGGCGCTGCGCGAGGCGCAAGAGGAAGTCGGCCTGACGGGCGACTTCATCGATCCCATCGGCTACCTCGATCTCTACGGAACGAGTTTCGGCTTTCGCATCCTGCCGACGGTTGCGCGGGTCAGGCCCGGCTTCACGCTGCGCATCAGTCCCGCGGAGGTCGATGATGCCTTTGAAGTGCCGCTGGCATTCCTGATGAATCCGGCGAACCATCAGCTTCAAAGCAAGGAATTCCGCGGCGTGGAACGCTTTTACTACGCCATGCCCTACGGCGAGCGCTATATTTGGGGCGCCACGGCCGGAATCCTTCGCGTGCTGTACGAGCGGATCTTTACGCCATGATTCGTCCGGCCCTTACCGAGATCGGAATTTTTCTGATCCCGTTTGCGGTCTATGCCTTATTTTTGGTCGCTAGCCGTTCCGGCTTGCTGATACGTTCTTCCTGGCCGGTGATCGTGGTCGGTAGATTGCTGATCGGTTCGCTGCTGCTCGTCGTGCTAAGTCTGATATTGCTGGCTCAGTTCACAGGCGCGGCGCCGCATTCGACTTACGTTCCCGCGCATCTTGAGAACGGCAGGCTGGTTCCCGGGGTAGAGAAATGAGCAGCGTGCGGCGACTGGATGATGCGCCGTGGTTGAAGAGCGGCCCTGCCGCCCGTGTGCTTACGCTGCTCAACAGGGATGGCGAGGAAGCGCGCGTGGTGGGCGGGGCGGTTCGAAACGCGCTGCTCGATCTTCCGATCGGCGATGTCGATATCGCAACCACGGCTTTGCCTGAAGAAGTGGCCCGTCGCGCCAAGGCGGCCGGCATCAAGAGCGTGCCGACCGGCATCGAGCACGGCACCGTGACGCTGGTGGTGGATGCGCATGCTTTCGAAGTCACGACGCTGCGCGAGGATACCGAGACGTTCGGCCGAAAGGCGAAGGTCGCATTCGGCCGCGATTGGGTGCGCGACGCCGAACGGCGCGACTTCACCATCAACGGTCTGTCGGTCGATGCGCAGGGGCGCGTTCACGACTATGTGGGCGGTCTGGAAGACATCGCGGCTAGACGCGTGCGCTTCATCGGCGCGCCCGAGCAGAGAATTGCCGAGGATTACCTGCGCATCCTTCGCTTCTTCCGCATTCACGCCGCCTACGGCGCAGGCCCGGTCGATCGCGCAGGCTATCTCGCCTGTATCAGCGGGCAAGCCGGCCTTGCGAGCCTCTCCGCGGAGCGGATACGCGTCGAAGTATTGAAGCTGATGGTCGCGCCTGGTGCGACTGCTAGCGTGAATGCGATGGTCGACGGCGGGCTATCACTGCCGATCTTCGGCGGCGTGGCCTATACCGGACCGTTCGCGGCCTCAATTTCGATCGAACACGCGCTGGGTCTGCCGCCCGATCCGATCCGTCGTCTTGGCGCGCTTGCAGTTGCCGTCACCGAGGATGCCAAACGCATCGCCTCGCGTTTGCGCTTGAGCAATGCCGAGACGAAGGCGCTGGATTCGATGGGGCATCGTTGGTGGCGATTAGCCGGAATGAGTGAGGCGCGGGCGCGGCGCAGGCTTTATCGCCTAGGCGAGGAACGCTACCGCGATCGCCTGATATTGGCGTGGGCGCGCTCGGGTGAGGGAAGCGACGCCACATCATGGCACGAACTCGCGGCCTTGCCCGCGCGCTGGAGCGCGCCGAAGTTTCCGCTGAAGGCGGCAGACTTCATCGCGCGTGGCATTGCTCAAGGCCCCGACCTCGGTCAGGTGCTGGCACTCGCGGAAGATGCCTGGCTTGCGGCGGAATTCCCGCTCGATCAACCTTCGCTCGACGCTATTGCCGATCAAACCGCGGCGCGTTTTGCCCGCGAACCCTAATCCTGAATCTCAAACTCCGCGAACCTGCTTGTTGGCGCGTGATCTCCGCGCAAACGCTTTCGCGTTTGTCGCGAGAGAAAACCGCTACGCACTTTTCCGGATCATGTAGCTCAAGGCCATTTCACTTCCGGCGGCATCGACGACAGGATCGAATCCACATTGCCGCCGGTCTTCAGACCGAAAAGCGTGCCACGGTCGTAGAGCAGATTGAATTCAACGTAACGCCCGCGCCGGATCAGTTGCTCTTCGCGGTCGGCCTCGGTCCACGGTGCTGCGAAATTGCGCCGGACCAGCTCGGGGTAAACTTTCAGGAGGGCGCGGCCGACGTCCTTGGTGAAGGCGAAATCGGCATCCCAGTCGCCGGAATCATGATGGTCGTAGAAGATGCCGCCGATGCCGCGGGGTTCCTTGCGGTGGGGCAGGTAGAAATAGTCGTCGCACCATTTCTTGTATTTGTCGTAAGGCGCCACGGCTGCGTGAGCATCGCAGGCGGCTTTCATGGCGGCATGAAAGGCGACGGTGTCGGCATCTTCCTGGGTGCGCCGGCGGTTCAAGACCGGCGTCAGATCCGAACCGCCGCCGAACCACGCTTTTGTCGTGACGATAAAGCGCGTGTTCATGTGGACTGCGGGAATATGCGGATTGCGCAAGTGGGCGATCAGCGAAATGCCTGATGCCCAGAAGGCGGGATTGTCGGCCGCTCCCGGAATTTGCTCACGAAACTCTCGCGCAAACTCGCCGTGAACAGTCGAGCAATGCACGCCTACTTTCTCGAACAGTCGCCCATGCATCATGCCCATGACGCCGCCGCCACCAGGTTTTCCGGTTGCGTCGGTGCGTTGCCAGGGCGTGCGGACGAAGCGACCGGGCGCGCCGGCATAAAGCGCGGCCGGGGCCTCGTCTTCCAGCCGCTCGAATGCGGCGCAGGTGTCGTCGCGCAAGGATTCGAACCAGGCCTTGGCGCCTGCCTTGCGTTTATCGAGCGTGGAAATATTCATACGTAAAGCCTGAACTCGAACTGCCCTAATCCGGTGCCAACTGACCGGAGCCAGTCTGCCGAAGTGCTTCGCCTAATGCCATGGCAGCTGCCATCGCGACATTGATTGAGCGCAAACCGGGCCGGATCGGGATGACCAGCCGGGCATCGGCAGCCTCCGCGACTTCAGAGGGAACGCCCGCAGTCTCCCGCCCGAACAACAAGATGTCCGACGCCTGATAGCGAAAATCAAGATATGCCGTAGCGCCTTTCGTCGTGAACAGGAGCAGCCGATACCCTTCTTGCCGGCGCCAATCCTCGAATTTCGTCCAGGAATCGTGGCGCATCCAGTTGACCTGATCGAGATAATCCATCCCGGCGCGGCGAAAATTCCGGTCCGATACGGGAAAACCCGCGGGCTC
>DATHPL010000131.1:0-11593 GCA_035483915.1 Bradyrhizobium sp. | reverse complement strand
ATTGCGTGAGGGGAGGGGCCGATCCGGGCGTGGTGGATCTAAGTCAGACCTACCCGCGGAACCCCACGAGGCGCAGTTCGCTTGAACTCGAGCGCCGATTGCAAAAGGTGCGCTCAGCACCACCTTACCGTGCCGGTGTGTAACCCGGCGTTTGAGGCTGCTATCGTTGCCGCTGGCGACGATATTCTAACCAGCGGCGCGAGCCTTCCGCCAGCGAGGTCATACCTTGTCAGCAGCTCAGAAACTGCGTGAAGTTCTTGCAGAAAGGGATGTCGCGGTGATGCCGGGATGCTTTGACGCGCTCTCGGCCAAGCTCGTGGCCGACGCAGGCTTCAAGGTCACTTTCATGAGCGGCTTTGGCGTCTCGGCGGCTCGGCTCGGCTTGCCCGACACCGGCCTCATCTCATTCTCCGAGATGCTCGATAGCGTGCGGAACTGTTGTGCAGCCGCGGCGAAAATTCCGCTCATCGGTGACGGGGACACCGGGTACGGCAATGCCGTGAACGTGCAGCGTACGGTCATCGAATATGCGCGGGCCGGCGCTGCAGCAGTGATGATAGAGGACCAAGTCAGCCCCAAAAAATGCGGTCACACACGCGGCAAACAGGTGATATCGCGGCAGGAAGCGCGCATGAAAATCCGTGCGGCGGCGGATGCTAAGGTGGGCGCCGATATCCTGATCATGGCGCGAACCGATGCGCGTGCCGTTCACGGCTTCGACGCGGCACTCGACCGCTGCCGGGATTTCGAGGACGCCGGCGCCGATATCATCTTCCTGGAGGCTCCGGAGACCGAAGATGAGATGCGGCGGTTCTGCCGGGCCATGAGCAAACCATGCATGGTCAATACGGTGCCGGGAGGTAAGACGCCGGTCTTACCTCTGATCGAATTGCAGGAGATCGGCTATAAGCTCGCGCTCTATCCGGTGATGATGTTGTCGGCCTCGATCGCAGCGATGCAGGCTACCCTTGCCGCGCTCAAACCTGGCAGCACGGCACAGCTGCCACCGAGCATTTCATTCGCTGAATTGCAAAGTGTCATGGGATTTCCCGGCTATTGGAAGCTCGAGGAACGCTACAAAGCCGACACCGAGTCTGATTAAGCGGCGAGATCGGCTCGCGGGAGCCGGTTGGCCTTGACGCGCTCTATCGCGGCCTCGCACACTGGTAAGCAAGCAGCGGGCCGAAGTGGAGCGATTGAGCAATGAGGGATATTCTTGGGTGGCGGCGCAAATTCGGCGTCATCGGCCCTTCGACGAATACCATCGTGCAGCCCGATTTCGAAATGATGCGGCCACCCGGCGTCACCAATCATTATCGCGGCATCTTCACGCCAAACAACAAGGCGGTCAGCAACGACACCTTCATGGCTGGTGCCCATGTCATCGGCGGCAATGTGCTCGACGCCGTCAAGAATGTCATGACTTCTGAGCCCGACTACTTGGTCATGGGCATGTCCGCGGTGACGTTTTTCGGAGGCGCGGCCGGAGCCGATGCTTTCCAGGCCAAAATTGAGAGTGCAGCGGGGGTCGGCATCAGCATCGGGTCGCATTCCTCGACCGCGGCTTTGAAAGCCTACGGCGGCGTTAAGCGCATCGCATTTCTTTCGCCTTATTATCCGGTCGCCAACGCCGAGGTGCGGCGCTATTTCACTGAATCGGGCTTCGAGGTCGTTCGTGATATTTGTCTCGAATGCAAAAGCTGGACGGCGATTGCAGGAGTCACGCCCGACACGCTCCGGGATAGACTGATCGAATTGCACGGCGACGGACGCGATGTCGATGCCATCATCCAGGTCGGAACCAATCTCAGCATGGTCCGCCTGGCAGCGGCGGCCGAGTTGTGGCTCGGCAAACCTGTCATTGCCATCAATACCGCGACCTATTGGCACGCGCTGCGCCACAACAAGATCATGGACAAGATTCCAGGCCTTGGCCGCCTGCTCGAAGACTTTTAGCGCGACGTAGGGTAAGGCTGTGCTTCAGCACGATCTGCAAAGCCTCCGGATCTTCCTGGCGGCTTGCGAGTTGCGCAGTGTGAGCAAGGAGGCCGAGAGCCTGAACGTCGCACTGTCGGCGGCAAGCCGCCGGATAAGCTTGCTCGAACAAGAGGTGGGCGCGTCGCTGATCGTACGACGCGTCTCGTAACGCTGGCCGAAAATTGGGCGCGGCGCAACAATGCCATCTGCGTTCGGGCGTTCGAAAATCTCGAAGCGCCGACCAGCCGACCGATTGATTTTCTGACCTCCTCAGCGGCGAAGGACGTGCCCATTAGAATCGAAAGTCATTGAGAGAGGACGGATGGCGAATCCACGGATCCCGTATCAGCTTTCCAGCGAGCGCGCTGCACTGCTGGCTTTGCAGGGCAAGCGGATCCTTGTTCACCTCGTCGTCAATGTCGAACATTGGCAATTCGATCAGCCGATGCCGCGCACCATCGTGACGCCGCCGCACGGACGAGAGACTGTACCGGACGTGCCGAATTTCTCCTGGGCCGACTACGGAATGCGTGCCGGCCTGCCGCGCATCCTGCAAGCATTCGTCGACAGGAAGCTGCCCGCCTCGACCGCCTTCAATGCAGGTGTCATCGACGCCTATCCGCAGGCCGCTGCGGCGATGCGCGATGCTGACTGGGAATTCATCGGTCACGGCATGCACCAGAAGGCGACCAACCATGTCGAGGGCGGGGAGGAGGCGCTGGTGCGCGCCTGTATCGATAAGATATCCGCATTTACCGGGAAGCCCGTGCGCGGCTGGTTGTCGCCGGGCTTGCGCGAGACGGTCGATACGCCGGACATCCTCAAGCGCACGGGTATTGATTATGTCTGCGACTGGGTGATCGACGATCGTCCGGCTTGGATGCGGACTGCAACGCAGCCTCTCATTGCAATGCCCTATAATCTCGAAATCAACGATTCAATCATTTATGCCATCGAGCGGCACGCCACCGGAGAAATGGCGCGCCGGCTCGAATTCACGCTGCGGCGTTTTGAGCAGGAATGCCGCGACAGCGCGATGGTTCTGGCAATCGGCCTGCATCCACACTTGATCTCGGTGCCGCATCGCATTCACGAGCTCGATCGGATGCTCGACCTGCTGACGGCATCGCCGGATGTTGGCTTCTTTACCGGCAGTCAGATTGCTGACTGGTACATGAAAGTAGCGCCAATGCCGAAACAAGTGTGAGGCGCGCCAAAAGACGCGGAGTGCGAAATGGATTTAGAACTGAAGGGTCGGTCGGTCCTGATTACCGGCGCGTCCAAGGGCATCGGCCTGGCCTGCGCAAAAAGTTTTGCGCGCGAGGGGGCGAACGTCGTCATGACCGGCCGCGACGCGGGCCGGTTGTCGTCGGCGGCGAGCGCGCTGGGACCGTCCGGCTCAGGCGCCAAGACCTTTGTCGGGGATCTCGGAGTGTCGGCTGAACGCGATCGTCTTTTTGCCACGCATTCGGCGGTTGACGTGCTTGTCAACAATGCCGGCGCCATCCCTGGCGGCAACCTGCTTGATTTGACGCTCGAGCGCTGGACGGAGTCCTGGCAGCTCAAGGTCTTCGGCTATATCCATCTCACCAAGCTTTATCTCGAGGCGATGAAGCGCCGCGACAGCGGCGTCATCATTAATATCATCGGCATGGCCGGTCAGGAGCCGCGGTGGGACTATGTCTGCGGCGCCGTCGGTAATGCCGGGTTGATTGCGTTGACCAAAGCCGTCGGCGCCAAGAGCGTCGATTGGAACGTGCGCGTCGTTGGCATCAATCCAGCGGGCACACGGACCGACCGCATCGAGGCGCTTCTGCGCAAGAAGGCGCTCGATAATTTCGGCGACGAAGAGAAATGGCGGGAGGGCCTTGCTGCGCTGCCGTTCGGAAGGCTCGCTGAAGCTTCGGAGATCGCGGATTTGGCCGTGATGCTGGCTTCGCCGCGCTCGTCTTATCTCAGCGGCACGGTGATCGATGTCGATGCCGGTCAGAGCAACAAAGGATGAGGAGCGATTGTAGTGGATGCGCTTGGGTACCGTAAGAAGATCGGCATCATCGTGCCGTCGACCAATACGATCGTGGGTCCCGAATGCGAGGATCTCCGGCCGCGCGGCGTGACCAATCACGTGGCGCGTCTGACCATCAAGGAACGTCCGATCCTGGCCAGCGAGCAGGGCTTCCTGGCCCACGTCGAGGCGATGCGGGAAGGCATAGGTCCGGCGATCGATCAGGTCATGACCTTGGCGCCCGACGCCGTGATCATGGGCGTTGCGATCGAGGCCTTCACCGGCGGCGTTGCCGGCGCCGATGCCTTGCAAAAAGAGCTTTCCGCTCGTGCCGGCGTTCGGGTTGCGATGGGATTCAACTGCGGGGGTGGCCGCCTTGCGGAAATTCGGCGCCAAACGCATTGCCGTGCTCACGCCGCATCAGCCCAAGGGCGATGAGACGGTGCGCGTCTATCTGGCGGAGGCAGGGTTCGAGATTGTGCGTTTGCTCGGGATGAAGTGCGCCTCGCCGTTTGCTATCGCCGAAGTTCAGCCGCCGCAATTGCACAAAGTCCTCCGCGAGATCGACGGCGACGATATCGACGCCATTCTCCAAGTCGGCACAAATCTTGCGAACGCCGCGGTTGCCGCGGAAGCGGAGCGTTGGTTCAACAAGCCAGTCTTGGCGATGAACGTCATTACCTATTGGGACGCGCTGCGCAATTGCGGCATCGAAGACCATGTCTACGGACATGGCCGCATTTTCGAGGAGTTCTGATGACTGATGCGCGCGTCGTCATTGTCGGCGCCGGTCCGTCGGGCCTCACCGCGGCGTTGTTCCTGACCAAGGCGGGGGTTCCGGTCACCGTGCTGGAAAGCCGCACCGAAATCTACGAAGACCCGCGCGCGGCGACCTTCCATCCCCCGACCATGGAGATGTTCGAGGCGAGTGGCGTGACCCAGAGGTTGCACGATCTCGGCATTGTTTGTCCGCAATGGCAGTTCCGTGACCGCGATGAAGGCGTGATCGCCGAATTTGATCTTGGAGTTCTCGCCGATATGACCCGCTATCCGTATCGGCTGCAGTGCGAGCAGCACAAGCTTGTCGCGATTTTGTCTGGTATCCTGGCCAAGGACAGCCGCTTCACAATCCACTATGGCGCGACGGTCGAGGATGTGAAGCAGAACGCGTCGGAGGTGACGGTGATCTGCACCGACGGCGCCGTTCACAAAGGCGCTTATGTGATCGGTGCCGATGGCGGACGCAGCGTGGTTCGCAAATCGCAAGACATCGATTTCGCGGGTTTCACCTACCAGGAGCGCTTCCTGGTGATTACGACGACAGTCGACTTTGAGCAGAACGGCTTCGCCTATAGCTGCTACGTGTCCGATCCGCGCGAATGGTGCGCGCTATTCAAAGTCCCAGGCAAAGGACCGCCGGGCCTATGGCGCGTCGTGTTTCCCACGCCGCCGGAGGCAACAGCGGAGGAACTGCTCGACTTTGGCACTGCGCGGGATCGGCTACGCGGCTTTCTCCCGACCGACAAGCCTTATCCGATCGTCCATACGAATCTTTACACCGTCCACCAGCGCGTCGCCGCCACCTATCGCCGCGGCCGTGCGCTGCTCGTCGGCGATGCGGCCCATGTGAACAATCCGCTTGGCGGCATGGGAATGAATTTCGGCATTCACGACGCCGTCAGTCTCGCCGGCGCGCTCACGCGGGTGCTTGCCGGTGCCTCGGACGATTTGCTTGATCTTTATGATCGCCAGCGCCGGCACGTGGCGAATGCTTTTCTGCAGGCCATGACCATTCAGAACAAGCGCGTGCTGGAAGAGAAGGATCCCGTCAAACGCCGCGAACGTCTGGACGAAATGCGGACGATCGCCGCCGATCCGTCAAAGACGCGCGGCTTCCTCATGCAAACATCAATGTTCCAAGGATTGCAGGCCGCAAGCCAAATAGCCTGACGGCTCTATTTGACTTAAGGGAGATAAACCGGAAGTCGGACTTTGGCGGCAGTACCGTCCGTAAGCTGCAAGTCAAACTGTCGCACCGTTACGGAAACGGCATCAATCTTGCGTGTGCTAGGTCGGCTGGGTTTAGGGGAATAACGATGGTGCGTAATCTGCATTTGAAGTTGCTTTGTTCACTCCTCCTGAGCGTCAGTCTGTTAACCCTGCCGGCGCTTGCGGACGATTGGCCGACCAGGACCGTCACGATCGTCGTGCCGTTCGGTGCAGGCGGCAATACCGACATGATGGCGCGGTTGGCCGCGCAAGATCTGTCGGAGAAATTCGGCCAGAGCTTCGTTGTCGAAAATCGTCCCAGCCCCGGCGGCGTGCTCGGTCTTAGAGAAGTCGTGCAGGCTCAGCCCGATGGCTACACGTTGCTGTTTTGCGCGGCGTCGATGATTACGCTGACGTCGCAGGTCCAAAACATCGAATTCGATCCGATGAAGCAATTGGTGCCGATCACAAATGTCGGCACCGGCGCGCAGGTCATGGCGGTCAAGCGCAGCTTGCCGGCGACGAATTTGCCGGAATTTCTCGCTTATGCGAAGGCCAATCCCGGCAAACTAAACTTCTCGACCGCCGGCGTGCAAAATTTGAGCGAATTCCTGCCCGTGCGCCTCTTTAAGCTAACTGATGTCAATATTGTTGAGGTGCCTGCGCGCGCTGAGCCCCAGGCGATTTCCGACCTCATGGCTGGTGTCACCGACGTCTACTTTGGCAATGCATCGTCGCTGTTGCCGCTCGCGAATAATGATGCGATCCGTCTGATTGCGGTAAGCACTCCGAAGCGTCTCGCCGCCGCACCCGATCTTCCGACGGTTGCCGAAACTGTTCCGGATTTCGAGTCGACGTCCTGGAATGGCTTTCTCGCGCCGGTCGGAACGCCTGCATCCATTATCACGGCGATCCGGACTGAGGTCTCGGCACTCGTGAAAAGAGATGAGGTCACCCAGCGTCTGTCGAAGCTGGGCATCGTTCCGGGCGGGATGAATCCAGATGACATCGTGGCGATGTTCCAGCGTGAGCACGAGACGTTCGCCGGTGTGATCAAGGTAATGGGTATTCAGAAGAGCAACTAGCTCGCTAACGCGTCTTGAGCCGTTCCGCCCAGCCCTCACCATTAAGCCAAGAGGCGAGTGTGGAGGCGTCAGGCAAACGGCGCTCCAAAGCTTCGACGACCCGCCAAGCCAAACAGAGATTGGACGACATCGCCGGAGCTCCGCGCCAACCGATCGTCTCGGCGATCGGGCGCAATGTCGGCATTCCAGTGCCGAGCATGACAATCGCGTCGAGGGATTTGCCTTCAAGCGTGCGGAGCGCGGCGAGGGCCGCGGAACTGTCGAGACTATAGATAGGATGAAAGGTATCGTTACGTGTTCCGGCACTGGCAAGTTCGGCGACCACAAAGCCGTGGGACTGCCAATATGTAACGCTCGCGCGGGTCAGATCGTCGGAATAGGGCGACACAAGACCGATCCGATGTGCGTCAAGCGCTCGTAATGCATCAACCACAGCCATTGCCGCAGTGATGAACGGGTGGCCGTGACGCGAAGAGATTTCGGCTATGACGCGCGCTTCGCGATCACGCCCGGCGAGATACGAGGCGCCGGTGCATGCCGCCGCGGCCGCGCCGATCGGCGCATTGGCAAATTGCTTGAGAGATTGACCGTAGCTGTCGAAATAATCGACGAGGCGGGCGTTCAATGACTCCTTGTCGCTCATCAATCGGCCATTGATCATCGAGATCCCCCGCGGCCACAGAATGTTGAACTCCGGCTCGGCGGTCGTGTTGGCCTGCGGCGTCAACATACCGACAAGGCCGCGCGGCGCGTATTCCAGCGACATAGTCCCCTCGGCGCCTTGTCGCCCTATGCGCTTGCGGCTGCGCGCCGCAAGCCCTCGATCATCGATGATTTCAAAAGATACTCCTTGAGCTTCGCTGGATTGTCGATCGTGCGCTGCAAATCTTGCAGCATGGCACGCCGGCTTTCCGGATCGCGCTCCTGCATCCGCGTACGATTGCGATGCGCCTGCGCGATAATCTCCTCTTCGGCGATCGGGCGCCGCTGTCTTTCGTAACGATCGAGCGATATCTCGTCGGCGCCGTCCTGGATCACCGCTATCAGCTTTTCGCAAAGGTTGAAGGCGTCATGAATGCCGCCGTTCATTCCCATGCCGCCGGACGGACTGTTGAGATGCGCGGCGTCTCCGGCAAGAAAAACCTTCCCTAAGCGATAGGACAAGGCCAGACGCCGATGAATGCGGTACGGCCGCGTTTCCAGGACTTCGATCCTGCCGGCCTCCGGCACAATGTCGTGCAGCAGATCCTGCTGTGCAGCATCTTCGAGTGCCTCTTCGGTGGTTTGGCTGTCGCGAGCATAAAGGCTCACGCGCCAAACGCTGGGTAGCCGAAGCAGGCTGAAGGTGCCGTTGGGTTTCCAGCAATAGGAAACATTGGAGAGGCCGTCCAGTTTCTCATGAAACGGATAGCGCGTTGTGGCGAGAATCGTTGTCTCCGGATAAATGTCTCCAGACATTTCAATGCCGAGAACGTGGCGGACTACACTGCGGGCGCCATCCGCGCCGATCAGATAGTTTGTGGTGAAGATCTCGTCTTTGCCATCCACTTTAGCAGTGACACGGACCAGGTCGCTTGACTGTTCGAAGCCGGTGACAGGCGCGTTAAAAATAGTCGTGACGCTGTCGAGCTTGTGGATCGTGTCGAGCGCGAACCGGCAAAATTTGGATTGTTCGCATTGCAGCCGGTAGGGGTGGCCGGTCTCACCTTGAAGCACCGCGAGATCGAACACCGCACGCTCGCCCGAGGGATGCAGCCTGATCTGCCAGGTCGGACAGATCAAGCCGGCTTCGAGCATGCGCGCGGTGATTCCGAATGGCGCCAGCAGGTCGAGCGTCGGCGGGTGGAAGGTCGATGCACGCAGCTCCTCGGAGATCGAAGCCTGCGCCTCCAGCACGGTGACGGGAATGCCCTTGCTGCCCAGCAAGAGCGCCGCCGTCAATCCGACGGGCCCGGCGCCGGCAACGAGAACTGTGCTGTGTCCACTCATACTTGCGCGCCATTTGAGCTGCAGGCCTTCTTGTTTACAATACAAGTGGTGGACCACAAATCGCGCAATCTGCTTTCGTCGTTTGCGAAATCATCCGTAGGAAAGAGCTGAACGTTGAGCAGCGATCTCGAGACCAATTACCGCGGCGTCTATGAAAACCGCCTGGGCTTCGGCGAGCGGCCGGCACTGATCCTGGTCGATTTCGTCCAGGCCTATTTCGACCCGGCCTGCGACCTTTATGCAAACGTTGACGCCGCACTCGCCTCGGCTATTCGCGTACGGAATGCCGCACGCGCCGCTGGCATCCCCGTCATTTACACCAACGTCGTGTATCAAAAGCACGCTCTCAACGGCGGTCGCTTCTATCAGAAGGCCAAGCCGCTGCGGCACTTCCTGGAAGGCAGTCCGATGGGCGCCTGGCCCGCCGGACTCGACGTGCACGACGACGAACTCGTCGTTTCAAAGCAATATCCAAGCGCATTCTTCGGCACTTCGCTCGCGCCGACACTGACGACCTGGGCGATCGACACGCTCATCATTACCGGCCTGACGACCAGCGGCTGTGTGCGCGCGACCTGTCTCGACGCGTGCTGTCATGGCTTCATACCGATCGTAGTGCGCGAAGCCTGCGGCGACCGCCATCAGGCGCCGCACGAGGCCAATCTCTTCGATATGAACGCGAAATACGCTGACGTCGTCAGCGAACATGAGGCGCTCGTCTATATCGAGAAGAAGAAGCCAAAGTAGGCTCAAAAGGGAATTGTATTGCCTGCGCTATTCGCTCGGACCAGGCGTAGCCGGGTGTCAAGGAAGTCGATGCCGTATCAATCAAAGGTTATTGTCGTTGGCGCCGGGCCCGTCGGTCTGGTCGCAGCAAGCCTCCTGGTGGAGGACGGGATACCGGTCACTCTCGTCGAAAGCAGCGTCGACCTGCCGCGGGACCTGCGGGCGTCGACCTTTCATCCGCCGACGCTCGACATGCTGGAACGATTTGGCGTCGTCGGCGCGATGATTGAGCAGGGCCTGATCTGCCCGACCTGGCAGTTTCGCGACCGCAACGAAGGCATTGTCGCCACGTTCGAGCTGTCACGCCTCTTGCCTGATACCAATCATCCGTATCGCCTGCAATGCGAGCAGTGGCGTCTCGGCGAATTGCTTCACGCCCGTCTCAAAAACAATCCGCTGGTGACCATTCGCCTGGGGACCAGGACGACTGCTGTGCGCCAAAATGGCGATGCGGTTGAGGTCGATGTCGAGACGGCGGACGGCGGCGCCGAAACGCTGACGGGGGCCTTCGTTGTCGGCGCCGACGGCATCGGCAGCGTGGTGCGCAACGCAATCGGTGCAGGATTTGACGGCATCACCATCCCTGAACTTTTTCTGACCGTGTCGACGACCTATGATTTCCGCGAGGCGATGCCGGACCTCGCCAATATCAGCTATCTCTCGGATCCGCGCGAATGGTATGTGCTCATTCGAACGAAGCGGGTCTGGCGGGCGCTGTTTCCGGTCGATGCCGCGCTCGATGATGCGGACGTGACCTCGCCGGCGCGCGCCGAGCGTTTGCTGCAGGGCGCGGTGGCGCGCAAAGAGCCATTCGAGGTAACGCACCGCACGGCCTATCGCGTGCATGAGCGCGTGGCCTCGACTTATGTGAAAGGCCGCGTGCTGATTGCCGGCGACGCGGCGCATGTCAACAACCCGCTCGGCGGTATGGGCCTCAACGGCGGCATTCACGACGCATTCAACCTGGCGGAGAAGCTGGTCGCGGTCTTGCGCGGCGCGCCAATCGAAACGCTGGAGCGCTACAGCCGGCAGCGGCGCAAGGTGGCGCTCGACGTCGTGCAGCAGACCACGTTGCGCAACCGTGCGATCCTCAATACGCGCGAGCCGGAGGCCCGCCGCGCCTATTACGATGATCTGCGCCGCACGGTCGACGATCCGGAGAAGCACCGCAATTACGTGATGCGCACATCAATGATCGCATCGTTGCGCGAGGTCGCCGATCTCGCATGAGGTCAAAGGGGCGTGATGACCGGCACGAAGCCGGGCTATTTGAAATAGCCTTCTGCCTTCAGGGTGTCCAGCAAGCTGGTGTCGATATAATCTTTGAGGTCGTGGCTCGCGGTGGGTTTGGCGATCTGCTCAATGACCGCGCGAGCTGCGTCGGGGTCAATCTCGATGTTGGGTGGCGTCTGCTCCTTGAAATCCGTGTAGCTGACGTCGACGATGTTTTGGTCGTTGGTACCGAATCGTTCTTTCAGGACGGCCTTGGCGCGTTGCCCATCGGAGACCGCCAGGCGATTGCCCGAGATCGTCGCCTTCAAAAACCGGATCAGTGTCTCGCGATGGTCGGTTATGAAGGCGCGCTTCGCTACGAGGCCGGTGAACAGCCATGGAACGTGTTGCGGCGCGAGATCGACCAGCGCAGTCAGGCCCGCGGCATAGGCCCGGCTTCGATCGGGCTCGTTGAGCGCAGTCGCCGCGATCGCACCCGACTCAACGGCAGCGAGGCGCGGGAGACCGAGTTCCTTGATCTGCACGTCGG
>DATHPL010000130.1:0-8456 GCA_035483915.1 Bradyrhizobium sp. | reverse complement strand
TTCCGTACAGGCTCGGATTGATGACCAGCGAGGAGTTGCCGCCCATCAGCAGAGTGTAGCCGTCGGCGGTCGCCTTGGCGACGCGCTCGGTGGCGATGTTGCTGCCGGCGCCGGGAATGTTCTCGACCACGAACGGCGTGCTCCAGACTTCCGCGAGCCGGTCTGCCAGCATGCGCGCCACAAGGTCGGGAGCCGTGCCGGGTGTGAAGCCGACCAGGATTTTCACCGGCCGATTGGGATAGCTGGATTGCGCCGATGCGGTCTCGGCGGCGAACAGTGCCAACAGGGCAATGAACAGTTTTGCGGCGAGCTTCATCGTTTCCTCTCACGTCCCGCTTGCCAGTTTGCCTGATCTTTGCCGCTGAACTTCAACGCAAGTTTGGCATCGGCGACCAGTCTCGGCAAGGCGCAACGCCGCAGTGCGCGTGCACTCAGTATTGCTTGACCGCAGCCCCGAGTGCGATCCAAATCGCTGCAGCGGCGAGGCCAAGACCACCGAGCACGAGAAACGTCGGCGAAAAGCCGATATAGTTGGCGATGAAGCCGCCGAGCGCCGGGCTGAGTGCGGCGCCTGCGCCCTGGATCGTGATCACAGCACCCTGCGCGAGGTTGACGCGTCCGGTTGAATAGAGCGAGCGGGCGATCATGCCGGGCACGGCAACGCTCTGCAGGCCGATTCCGATGCCGTCCAGGATCTCGACCGGAACGACGCCCCACCATCCCGTGAGAAAGAAAGCGAACAGCCCACGCAACGGCAGCATCAAAAACGAGACGAGTATGAGCAGCCAGTAATTCCGCTTTTCCGCAACGCGCATCCCCACGATCGAGGCGATCACCATGGTGCCTTGCGCGATGACGACGATCGTTGCGACGAAGCTTGGACCGTTGGTCTGGCTATCGGTGACGGCCGATATGCCATAGAGCGGAACGATCGCGGCGTTGCCGAGATGGAATACGGCGAGTGCGAGTCCCAGCACCAGAAGCGTCTTGTGTTTCAGCAGCACCGCGAGCGCACTGTGCTGGCTGTCCGGGTCCTCCTCTTTGCTGCCGCGCGCGGCGCGATGGTCGATCGAGCCAGGTGGAATCATCAGGACGCAGGCGATCGTGATGGCTCCGAACGTTGCGGCGAGCAGAAACACGGAGACGTAGCCGAAATGCCAGCCCAGAAAGCCGGAAGCAGCAGCGCCCACCATGTTGCCGGCGTGATTGAAAGCCTGGTTGCGGCCATTTTGCCGGTTGAAGCCCTTCTGACCGACGATGCCGAGCGTGATGCCGGTCACCGCGGGAACGATCGCAGCGCCGGCGATCGCGGTCGCCACTTGCGAAGCGGCAACGGCCCAGAAATTTTGCCATAGCAGAATGATCGAAGAGCCCGCGACCACGGCCGCTCCGGGAATGATGACCCACGCGCGCTTATGATTTGATGTGTCGATGAAGCCGCCGATCGGTGTCGTGATCAGCATGCCGGCGATGTTGCCGATCGTTAGCGCCGTGCCGATCAGGCCGCTGTCCCAGCCGCGCTGCGCCAGGAACACGCCGACGAACGGACCGATGCCCGATTGCATATCGGCCATAAAGAAATTAACGGCCAGCAAAGGCCAGAGCCTGAATGTCCGGCTTTTGCTTTGCCGCATGAGGACACGCTTCTGAATCGGGACTTAAGCCGTGAGGCCGGGATCAAAATCGGTCGGGATTTTCCTTCGCCGTTGTGGTCTCATTTTCGCAGGGAGGTCCGCAGTCATCGATTGTGGGCGCAATTTTCTATTTTCTTCGTGGATTTGCCAGCTATGCTTGAGCTTCCGGCTTGTCGTCGCATTCTCTCCTTCGGCCATGGGTAATGTCCTCCCGCTGCTGTTGATTGGAGCCAGACATGGGCGTTCCAGATGTTGGCGCTCCTGACACGAGCGTTAAAGCCAAACGGCCGCGGTCGTTCCGCAGGTCCGGGGTGCTTGGCCCAATTCCTCGGGGAACCCACGGTGCTGGAAGGGATTTTCCCGAAATCGTGGCGGCTGGCGAGACCCGCCGATGAATATTCTCGATCCACAGGGTCCCGTCGCGGCGGCCGAGAAGGTCATCCTGATCGATTCAATTGCGATCATGCTGGCGATTGTCTTGCCGACGATTGCCGCGATCTTTGCCTTTGCTTTCTGGTTCCGGCACTCCAACGCGCGCGCCATCTATCTTCCGGATTGGGAATATTCGGGCAGGCTCGAACTCGTGGTGTGGTCGATCCCCGCACTCACCGTCATCCTGCTCGGTGGCGTCGCCTGGATCGGCTCACATCAACTTGATCCTGCCAAGCCTGTGGCGGGTACCGGAGTGGGTGTCACGGTTCAGGTCGTTTCGCTCGACTGGAAATGGCTCTTCATCTACCCGGATCAGCGAATAGCCTCGCTCAACTCGCTGACGGTGCCGGTCGGCTCGCCACTGCATTTGCAGCTCACCTCGGCCAGCGTGATGAACGGCTTCTTCGTGCCGCAGCTTGGCAGCATGATCTACACGATGAACGGCATGGTGAACCGCCTCGAGCTGCGCGCGGACGAGGTCGGCACCTATCAGGGCTTGTCGGCGCATTTTTCCGGCGATGGTTTCCCCGACATGCTGTTCGACGTGCACGTGGTTTCGCAAACCCAGTTTGACGATTGGGCGAGTGGTACTGCCAAAAGCGGCGAGCCACTCGATCGCCGGGTCTATGGGGAGCTCGCCAAACAGTCGGTGCCGAAGGACAAGCCGGTCTACAGGCTTACCGATCCCTTGCTCTTTCACGACATAGCGAACCAGGAGATTCCGCCGGGACCGGGGCCGTCGCTGACGTCTAATATCGCAAGACCCAAGAGCAACTCAGGCGGCGGGGGGAACGATGCTCGGTAAATTGACCTGGGACGCCATTCCCTTCGATCAGCCGATTCCGTTGATCACGGGCGCCGCGGTGCTGGTCATTATGCTCGCCATCGTGGTCTGGATCATCGTCGCAGGCCATTTGCCGTATCTCTGGCGCGAATGGATTACCAGCGTCGACCACAAGCGGATCGGCGTCATGTATACGCTGCTTGCGATGGTGATGCTGCTGCGCGGGTTTTCCGACGCCATCATGATGCGCAGCCAGCAGGCGGTCGCCTTTCATTCGCAAGGCTATCTGCCTCCCGAACATTACAATCAGATCTTTTCCGCCCACGGCACCATCATGATCTTTTTTGTCGCGATGCCGTTCGTGATCGGGCTGATGAATCTCGTGGTGCCTCTGCAACTCGGCGTCCGCGACGTCGCATTTCCAACCCTGAATTCAGTCGGCTTCTGGCTCACCGCCACCGGCGCGCTGCTGGTGAACATTTCGCTGGTGGTCGGCGAATTCGCGCGGACCGGGTGGTTGCCCTATCCGCCGCTGTCCGAACTGACCTATTCGCCCGGCGTCGGCGTAGACTATTACCTCTGGTCGCTGCAGATTTCCGGAGTAGGTACGCTGGTCGCCGGCATCAACCTGGTGACGACCGTGCTCAAGCTGCGCACGAGGGGCATGAGCTATCTGCGCATGCCGATGTTCTGCTGGACCACGCTGGCTTCAAATCTGTTGATCGTCGCGGCGTTTCCGATTTTGACGGCGACGCTGGCGATGCTGATCCTCGATCGCTACTTCGGCTTCCACTTCTTCACCAACGAAGCCGGCGGCAACGTCATGATGTTCATGAACCTGATCTGGGCCTGGGGTCACCCGGAAGTCTATATACTCGTGCTGCCGGCATTCGGGATTTTCTCCGAAGTGGTTGCGACCTTTTCCGGCAAGCCGCTGTTTGGCTATCGCTCGATGGTGCTCGCCACCATGGCGATTTGCGTCATCTCCTTCATGGTGTGGCTGCATCACTTCTTCACCATGGGCGCGGGGGCGGACGTCAACGCGATCTTTGGCATTGCCAGCATGATCATTGCGATCCCGACCGGTGTGAAGATCTACAACTGGCTGTTCACGATGTATGGCGGGCGAATCCGGTTTGCGACGCCGATGCTGTGGTCGATCGGCTTCATGGTCACCTTCATTCTCGGCGGCCTGACCGGCGTTCTGGTTGCGGTGCCGCCGGCGGATTTCCTGCTCCACAACAGTCTTTTCCTGGTGGCGCATTTTCACAACGTGATCATCGGCGGCGTGTTGTTCGGGGCCTTCGCCGGTTACACCTACTGGTTCCCCAAGGCCTTCGGCTTTCGCCTGCACGAGGGACTTGGCCAGGCGGCATTCTGGTTCTGGCTGATCGGGTTCTATGTCGCGTTCATGCCGATGTATTGGCTCGGCTTTCTCGGCATGACGCGCCGCATGCAACATTACGATGTCGCCGAGTGGCGTCCATGGCTGATGGTGGCATCCGCAGGCGTCGCCGTGATCATGATCGGGATCATCTTTCAAATCGCCCAACTCGTCGTCAGCATTCGTCGTCGCGATGAACTGCGCGACACGACGGGTGATCCCTGGGACGGGCGTTCGCTGGAATGGGCCACAGCCTCGCCGCCGCCGGTCTTCAACTTCGCTGTCATGCCCGATGTCGAGGGACCGGACGCCTATTGGGAGTGGAAGCGGCATGCCCGGCGAGGCGACGGCGGTGGTGGAGAGCCGAACTACCGCGACATCGAAATGCCGCGCAATTCGCCGACCGGCGTCGTCTGCGCGTTCTTTGCGACGATCATGGGCTTTGCGTTGATCTGGCACATCTGGTGGATGGTGCTTCTCGGCGGGATCGGCGCGTTTGCAACCTTTGTGGTGTTCGCCTGGCGCGACCATGACGAGTATGTCATTCCCGCCACCGAAGTGGCCCGCGTCGATCGCGCCTACCGCGAAGGGCGCGCGGCCGGGATGGGGAGCCTGTCGTGACCGACGCAACCGCCGACGATCGCCTCCATCTCCCCGGCGCCAGTCTTTACGACGGGCCGCCGTCGAAGCGGATCGTCACCGGCTACGGCTTCTGGATCTTTCTGCTCAGCGACATGGTGCTGTTCTCCTGCTTCTTCGCAAGCTATGCCGTGCTGCTCGGGCAAACCGCCGGCGGCCCGAACGGAGCCGAGCTGTTCGACCTGAAAAATGTCGCGATCGAAACCGGCTGCCTTCTAACGTCGAGCTTCGCCTGCGGCCTGGCCAGCATTGCCGCCGGCGCCCGCAACCGGCTCTGGTTCCAGGTGTCGATGGCAGTGACCTGCGTGCTGGGCCTTGCGTTTCTATCCATCGAGGGTAACGAGTTTGCGAGCCTGGTCGCCCGCGGCGCGGGTCCATCCCGCAGCGCGTTTCTGTCGGCGTTCTTTTCGCTGGTCGGATGTCACGGCCTGCACGTTTCGGCGGGCATTCTCTGGCTGCTCACCATGATGGCCCAGGTTTTTGCCAAGGGCTTTCGCGCCGACATCCAGCGCCGCTTCCTGTGCTTTGCGCTGTTCTGGCACGCGCTCGATATAATCTGGGTCGCCGTATTTTCCGTCGTCTATCTGCTGGGGAGCGCGCCATGAGCGAACATCAGCTTCATGATTGGCAGGATCACGCTGACCTCGCTCCGGGCGACGAAGAGGAGTTCAGCGTCGGCAAGGCGCTGCTGGGCTACGTCGTGGGTCTGGCGCTGGCCGTGCTTCTGACCGCGACGTCATTTTTTATTGCCGGCACGGACCTCGTCTGGCAACCCAGCATTCCCGTCGCCATCGTCGTGCTCGCGATCGCCCAGATGGGCGTTCACATCGTCTTCTTCCTGCACATCACGACCGGGCCCGACAATGCCAACAACGTCATGGCGCTCGCCTTCGGCCTGTTGATCGTGTTCCTCGTGATCACTGGTTCGCTGTGGATCATGTCGCATCTCAACCACAACATGATGCCCATGGATCAGATCATGCAGATGCAGCGCTGAGCGTCTCCCGCGACCGGAGTTCTCAACAGCGACAATCAGGCGCGCGGGCGCCCGGTGGGTCTCGCGATCAGCCAATCAGCAAGTGACGCAGCGCCAATAGTCTTAAGTGCTTTGATCTCTGCGAAGGGCTCTCCAAAGCGCTTTCTTCAAGAGGTCGAACGCGAGCCTAAGTCCATTGAGTTGCTTGGGCTGTTCTGGAGCCGCGCCCGACAGGCTCAGGCCGAGGTTGCGCGCAAATTCCGCCGTCAGCCGTTTGGCGAGATCGCGCACCAACCCCTCACGCGCGATCTGGGCCAAAAAGCCCCGCAGGCTGTAGCCGATCGAGAGCTCGATACGCGTCGAGGTCCCGTCGTCGAGCGGCAACAGGCGATAGCGGATGTCGCCTTGCGTGGACGAGCGGCTGCGCTGGTCGTTTCCGATGCCGATGATCCGACCCGAGAGCGTAGCCGGATCGTGCTCGATTTTCACTGCGCCGCGGAAATTCGCCGAGATCGGGCCGAGCTTGACGCTGATCTGCCCCTCCGCGCGGTCGGGAGCGGGTGTTGCGGTTAGCACCGCGCCGGGAAGACAGGCCGCAACCCGCTTCACATCGCCGAACATGTCGAAAACCTTGTCAGGCGGAAAGGCGACGGTGAAATCTTCGTCGAAGTTTTTGTCGGGCACGAAATCCGGAACGTGCATCGCTGCACTGTCTTCCGGCCACTCGGCAGCGACAGCGGCCCTCGGTCCTTCCATGCTGGTTGATTTTCGTGGCGCAGCGTTGCCGGACCCGACGGGCCCGAGCTTGTGGCGTCCGGCACCCGCGACCGGCGCGATGCCGCGGCTTCGTCGCGCATCGATCACCGAACGGATCGCGCGCACAATTCCGACATAGCCGGTACAGCGGCACAGGTTGCCGCTCATACCGACGCGGATCGCCCGCTCGTCAGACGTACCGAGACGCAGGACAAGATCGCGGGCCGATATCAACATGCCCGGCGTGCAATAGCCGCACTGAAGTGCGTGCTCACGGCTGAAGGCGGCGCGCAACTCGGTTGCGATCTCGTCGTTATCGAGACCTTCGATCGTGGTGACGTGCGCGCCGTCGCAGGCCGCCGCAAAAGTGATGCACGAGCGTGCGGGCATGTCGTCGAGTAACAGCGTGCAGGCGCCGCATACGCCATGCTCGCAACCCAGGTGCGTCCCCGTCAGGTCGAGCTGCTCGCGCAGGAAATCCGCCAGATGGGTGCGCGGATCAACCGGCTTGTTGACCGCGCGTCCGTTGACGGTGAGACCGATCGTTGTCATGCCGCGGCCTCGTCGATCGCGCGGCGCAGGATCGCGATATGGATGTGCCGGTCGGCGGCGTTCACAATGCCGGCCTTGATCAGGAGAGCATCCGCCGCGCTCGCCACGAACTCGCGTTTGAAGTTGCCGGTGATTTTCCCACCGAACAGCGGCGAGGCGTCGGCCAGAACGATCGGTGGCGCCTCGATCGCGCCGATCACCACGCGCCCGGTTGCCGCTTCCGGATCGATCAGCACGGCGGCAATGGCGTGGGCAAATTCGCCGGGCTTGCGGCAGGCTTTCACGTAACCCCAACGCGCAGAGGCGCGCATCACGGGAACGCGCACCGCCTCGACCAGTTCGTTTTCTGCAAGCGCTGACTCCAGCGCGCCGGTCATGAAATCTTCGATCGCGAGGTCGCGATGGCCGGCGGGACTTCGCAAACGAACCTTGGCGCCAAGCGCCGGCAAGGCCGAAACCCAATCCGCCGCCGGATCAGCATGAGAAAGCGAACCGCCGATCGTGCCACGGTTGCGGACGGCGCGGTAGGCAATGCCGCCCGCGACCCGCCGCATCGCATCGCGCGTGACATCGGGAATCCGCCCGTCTTCGATATCGCCATGCGTGACGCACGCGCCGATCACAAGCTCATTGCCGCTTCGATCAGCACGCTTGAGCTCGGCAAGCCCGGTGATATCGATGATCAGGTCGGGCTGGACCAGGCGGAGGTTGAGCATCGGACCGAGCGATTGGCCGCCGGCCATGATCTTGGCGGCGCCCTTGGCTTCAACCATCAATGCTATGGCCGCATCCAAGCTCGCCGGCCGCTCATAGGCGAAGGGGGCGGCTTTCATGCGAGCCGGCTTTCCGAGCTGCGGGCTTTCAGCACGGATTCGACAAGCCGGCGTGGCGAGATCGGCGAATGCAGAAGTTTGACGCCAAGCGGCCGCAGCGCGTCATTCACGGCGTTGGTGATTGCCGCCGGCGGCGCGATGGCGCCGCCTTCGCCGATCCCCTTGACGCCGAACATGGTGTAAGGCGACGGCGTCTCCATGTGATCGAGGCGCGGCTCGGGGACTTCCGTTGGTCCCGGCAACAAGTAATCCGCCAATGTCGTGGCGAGCGGCTGGCCTGCGCTGTCAAACGGCATCTCTTCAAAGAGCGCGGTTCCGATGCCTTGGGCGAGGCCGCCGAAGATCTGGCCATCCACCACCATGGGATTGAGCAGCACGCCGCCGTCTTCGACGATCACGTAATCGAGAATCTCGGTCAGCCCAAGCGCGGTATCGACGGCGACGACCACCGCGTGGCAAGCGTAGC
>DATHPL010000129.1:0-6401 GCA_035483915.1 Bradyrhizobium sp. | reverse complement strand
ATCTGCTCGACTCCATCGCCACCCGCCTCGACGAGGCGCGCGACATTTCCCGCTACATGACCGGGCTTCTGGTGTTTCTCGGCCTGCTCGGCACATTCTGGGGCCTGATCGAAACCGTGGGCTCGGTCGGCCATGTGATCGACGGCCTGAAGGTCGGCGGCGATGCCGGGGCCCTGTTCGATACCCTGAAAGAAGGCCTCGCCGCACCGCTCGGCGGCATGGGCATTTCGTTTTCATCCTCGCTGTTCGGCCTTGCCGGCTCCCTGATCCTCGGTTTTCTCGACCTGCAATCGAGCCAGGCGCAAAACCGCTTTTATACCGATCTTGAGGACTGGCTCGCCTCCACGGTGGGCAACTATTCCGGCGAGACCGGAGCCAGCGGCGACCTTCAGGCCGCCGTCGACCGCTTGCGCGTGGCGCTCGAAGAAGGCGGCAGCAACCGCGGCACGACGACGGCTATGGCCAACCTTGCCGAAGCCATCCAGGGCCTCGTCACTCACATGCGCACCGAGCAGCAGATGATCCGCGAATGGGCCGACGGCCAGGGCGAGCAGAACCGCGAGATCAAACGGCTGCTCGAGCGCATCGCGCGCCAGCCGGAGAAGAGTTAAGCGCAGGGCCGGATATGCTGGATCACGTCACCATCGGGGTCGAAGATATCGAGCGGTCGCAGCGGTTCTATGATCAGGCGTTGCAGCCCCTAGGCATCACGCGGCTCTATGGCGACGGCAATCGTTTCACAGGCTATGGAATCGACCCGAAAGCCTTCTTCTGGATCGGAATTCGCAATATCGCGCAAACCGGCTCACATATCGCATTTGCGGCTGACGACCGCGGCAAGGTCGATCGATTCTACCAGGCGGCGATTGCGGCCGGCGGCAAGGACAACGGACCACCCGGGATACGTCCGCACTACGATCCAAACTATTACGGCGCCTTCGTGTTTGATCCCGACGGCCACAATATCGAGGCGGTGTGCCGCCAGCCGGAAAAACATTAGGCGCGGCTGTTGCTGCACCGGACTTGACTGGAGAAAACTGAATGGCACTGGCCCGAGCACGACGCAGCGAAAGCGCCTTTAACTATTGGCCCGGCTTTGTCGACGCACTGTCGACGCTCGTGCTGTCGATCGTGTTCCTGCTCTCGGTCTTCCTGGTGGTGCAGTTCTTCCTGTCGCAGGAGGTCAGCGGCAAGGACAAGGCGTTGGAACAGCTCAACGCCAAGATCGCCGAACTGAACGATATTCTGTCGCTGGAAAAGCTCGGCAAGATCAGTGCTGAGGACCAGCTCTCGCAGGTGCGCGCCGGACTTGTCTCGGCTGAGGCCGAGCGCGACCGCGTCAAGGGTCTTTATGATGGTCTTGCCGGCGCCGGCAGCGATGCCGCAAGCCGCGCCGGCGAGCTCAACAAGGCACTTGATTCAGAAAAGCAGGTCTCATCGCGCGCGCTGGCCCAGATCGAGGTGTTGAACCAGCAGATCAGCGCCTTGCGCCGCCAACTCGCCGCGCTCGAAGAGGCGCTGCAGACTTCCGAAAAACGCGACCGGGAATCGCAGGGGCGCATTGCCGATCTCGGCCAACGGCTGAACGTCGCGCTGGCACAAAGGGTCCAGGAATTGTCGCGCTACCGCTCGGAATTTTTCGGACGGCTGCGCGCCATTCTCGGCAACCGGCCGGATGTACGGATCGTCGGCGACCGTTTCGTATTCCAGTCCGAGGTGTTCTTCGACACCGGACAGGCGCTGCTATTGCCTGAAGGCCGCGCCGAACTCGACAAAGTCGGCGCCGCCTTGACCGAGCTCGACAAGCAAATTCCGAGTGAAATCGCCTGGGTGTTGCGGGTGGACGGCCACACCGACGTGCGTCCGATCACCAACAGCCCGCTGTTCAAATCGAACTGGGAACTGTCGTCGGCGCGCGCGATCTCGGTGGTGCAATATCTGATTTCGCTCGGCGTGCCGGCGCAGCGGCTGGTGGCCGCGGGCTTCGCCGAATTCCAGCCGCTGGATACCGGCAACACCGAAGACGCTTATAAGCGCAACCGCCGTATCGAACTGAAACTGACGGAGCGGTGATACTCGTGCCCCGGCCAAGACCACCTCTCAGTCATGGCCGGGCCCGTCCCGGCCATCCACGTCTTGTTATTGAGCGAAAAAGAAAGACGTGGATGCCCGCGACAAGCGCGGGCATGACGGGCGCGTCGTGACGTCGTCATTCACCCTCCGCCCCTATCGCGAAGACGACGAAGACGCCGCCATTGCTCTGTGGCGTGAGACCTGGCAGCAGGCGTACCCGAACATTGATTTTGCCGCGCGCGTGCCGTGGTGGCGTGAACGCTGGCGCAACGAGCTGGTGCCAAAGGCGGCGATCATCGTCGCGGAGGAAGCAGGCGCGCTGGTCGGGTTCGTGACCATCGACACACGCGCTTATCTCGACCAGTTGGTGGTTGCGCCCGGCCTGTGGGGCTCAAAGCTTGCGGACACGCTGGTCGATGAAGCCAAACGGTTGTCGCCCGATTGCATCACGTTGCTGGTCAATGAGGACAATGCCCGCGCGATCCGCTTTTACCAACGCAACGGCTTTGTTCACGCCGGAAAAGACGTCAATCCGACCTCGGGCCGGCCGGTATTGAAAATGGAATGGAAGTCGAACGCCGAACCCGAATAGGGGGAGCCGATGACGCGAAGAGAGCTTGCGATGGGATCGATAACGTTCCTGGCCGTTATCGTTTTTGGATTTTTCTCGGCGACATGGGTCGAGCGTCGTTACACCACCGCTACCACCGAGATGCCATCCTCGTCGTCGGCCTGCGTCTCAACGGATGGTTCGTGGAAGAACTGGGTATGGGCGAACGTGCCGGCGCTGTCACCGAAATGCGAGTGACTTCTTATCCGCTATCCGCGGGGTGATAAGGATCGCGCTTACACCCCTTCGAACTGCAGCCGCGCCAGCCGCGCATAGAGTCCGCCTTGCGCGACCAGCGAGGCATGGGTGCCCTGTTCGACGATCTTGCCCTGGTCCATCACCAGAATGCGGTCGCAGGACAGTACCGTGGCGAGGCGATGGGCGATCACGAGCGTCGTGCGGTGGCTCATCAGT
This sequence comes from Bradyrhizobium sp., assembly GCA_035483915.1. Classification (GTDB taxonomy): domain Bacteria; phylum Pseudomonadota; class Alphaproteobacteria; order Rhizobiales; family Xanthobacteraceae; genus Bradyrhizobium. The sequence goes on along the minus strand of DATHPL010000129.1, from coordinate 3,304 downwards.
TCTTCCAGCGCGGTCTGCACCAGCGTCTCGGATTCAGCATCAAGCGCGGACGTCGCCTCATCGAGCAGCAATAGCGGTGCGTCGCGCAGGATCGCGCGTGCGATCGCGATGCGCTGGCGCTGTCCTCCCGAGAGCGTGACACCGCGCTCGCCGAGCGGCGTGTCGAGGCCACCGGGCAGCCGACGGAGAAACTCGGAGGCATGCGCCAAATCCGCCGCGCGTTCGACGTCGGCGTCGCTGGCATCGGGCCGGCCGAAGCGGATATTGTCGCGGGCGCTCGCCGCAAACACCACCGGATCCTGCGGCACCAGCGCAATGCGCCGGCGCACGTCGGTCGGATCGGCGGAGGGGATCGGCACGCCGTCGAGCGAAATCGCGCCGGAGGCCGGATCGTAGAACCGCAACAGGAGGTAAAACAGCGTGCTCTTGCCCGCGCCGGAGGGACCGACAATGGCGACTTTTTCGCCGGCACGCACGGAAAACGAAACGCCGTCGACGGCCAGCGCTTTGGGGCGCGTCGGATAGGCGAACCGGACGTTGTCAAAGCTGATATCGCCGCGGGCGGGCTCCGGCAACGCAACCGGCGACACGGGAGCTGCGATCTCAGACTTCACGCGGAGGATTTCAAACAACCGCTCAGCGGCGCCGGAGGCTGCCGAGACTTCGCCCCAAACCTCGCTCAGTTGACCGAGGCCGGCGGCGGCAAACGCCGTATAGAGGACGAACTGACCGAGCCGGCCCGGACTGATCAGGCCGGCCTCGACATCATTCGAGCCGATCCAGAGGATGACCACGACGCTGGTGAAGACGATGAAGATCACGATGGCGGTGAGCACGGCGCGGGCCCGGCTCGAACTGCGAGCGGCCTCGTAGGCCTGTTCGACTTCACCGCCGAAGCGCGCATTCGCAAGCCGCTCGCCCGTATAGGCCTGCACGGTACGGATCGAACCGACCAGTTCGGAGGCATAGGCGCTGGCGTCAGCGAGCGTATCCTGGGCGTTGCGCGACAGCCGACGCACCCAGCGTCCGAACGCCATCAGCGGCAGCACGATCAGGGGAATGGCGAGCAGCACCAGGCCGGAAAGTCGGGGGCTCGTGATCACCATCATCGCAGTGGCGCCGATGAACAGCATCAAATTGCGCAATGCGATCGAAACCGAAGCGCCGACGGCGGATTTGATCTGGGTGGTGTCGGCGGTCAGGCGCGAGACCAATTCGCCGCTGTGCGAGGAATCAAAGAACGCCGGCGAGAGCGACATCAAATGGCCGAACACGTCGCGCCGGAGGTCGGCGACAATACGCTCGCCGATGGTCATCACGAGATAGAAGCGCGAGGCGCTGGCGAGCGCCAATACGCCGACCACCGCGATCATGACGCTGAAGTAGCTGTTGATGCGGGCGATGCCTTCCGGCGTGAAGCCGAAATCGATCATCCGCCGCACCGCGACCGGCACGACCAAAGTGGTGATCGCGGCAACCGTCAGCGAAATGAACGCAAGCGTGACGCGGCCACGGTAGCGCGCCATATAAGGCGCGAGCGCGAGCAGCGGGCGCAGCCTTGCGGTGCGAGCGGCAGGAGCCGGATTCAGCGCCACATCGAGCGGCGAGGCCACCTCGCCGGTTGTGGGCTGTCCGGCCGACCCATCCTCGGATGGCATCGCTGGATCACGCCGGTCCTCAAGCCGTTCAACTACGCTCATGAATTTCAAACCACTGGTTTTGTCATCCCCCAGATAGGCTCCATCACCAGTACTGGCAAATCGGCGACCGGCGCGGCCGGCCAATGAGGCCTCAAATCGGCGCCATAAGCTTGTTTTGGCGTGCCGCTTGCGTTATAGACCCGGCCAAATCCGAGACCGCAACAACCGAAACACGGGCGCCGGCGCGCCGAAGGACCTGCTATGAAAGCGGAAATTCACCCGAATTATCATACGATTACGGTCGTAATGACCGACGGCACCGAGTATCAGACGCGTTCCACCTGGGGCAAGGAAGGCGACAAGCTGAACCTCGATATCGACCCCAAATCACACCCCGCCTGGACCGGCGGCGCCCAGCAGCTGATGGACCGCGGCGGCCGCGTTTCGCGGTTTCAGAAGAAGTTCTCGGGCTTTCTCAAGAAAGATTGAGGCCTTTCGGCCTCACCCCGATAGCAATGAAAAACGCCCCTGCCGACGCATGGGCGTTTTTATTTGTTTTATTTTATTTGCGCGGGCCGTAACCGGCGCGCCGTTATTGTTCGAAGGCGGCCTTCAGGCGATTGAGCTGCGGTACCAGGGGATTGCCGATCGGAGCGCGCTCGGCCGGAGCTGCGTGGATCGTCGCGTCGAGACGGCGGACCTTGCCTTGCAGCGCCATCGAGCGGGTGATCAAATCCTGTAACTGCTGGGGCAATTTTTCGATCATATCGTCCGGGCCCGGATCGGCGGCCGAAAGCTTGACCTTGGTTTTTTCACGATTGGCCTGGGTCAAGGTCATTTCGCCTTCCTTGACCGCGCGATGCAACAACAGCCACGAGGCCAATTGCATCAGACGGGTGGTCAGCCGCATGCTTTCGGTGGCGTAAGTCAGGCTGACGGAACGCTCGAGCGCCTTGGCTTCGGTACGGCCGGCGCCGTCGAGATAGGCGGCGGTCTCCTCGACGAGGTCCATGCCTTCCCGGAACAAAGTGCCGAACGCCGCCGAATTAGTCAGCCGCTCGCTGAATTGGACAAGCGGGGTTTCGCCATGCGACCGGTCCGACATCTAAACGCCTCACGCCACTTTACATCGCCGGCTAGCGCCAAATAGGCGGCACTGGAAGGGGCCGGGATTATTATGATGAACAAATCATTGCGCGTGCGGAGGCGAGAGTCCAGCTGCAAGCGAATTTATGGTTTCCAGCACCCTCTCCAAAGCCGGAGCGAACGCCGTGAGAACTTCAGACTTGTGCTGAAGGTACGGCGAAAAAGCGCAAAAAAAGAGCCGCCGTTTCCGGCGGCTTTAAAGTTGATAACAGGGAGGCGTCAAACAGAGTGACAGGAGCCACTCGGTGTCCAAAGAGGACAGTGACAGTCATACCTGAGAAAGCTTAATCGACCGTAAATGAGCGGATTTTTTTAGGATTTGTTTGCCATGTCGGTCATTGGCCGAGTGATGTGTACCCTCTCCCCTTGCGGGAGAGGGTGGCGAAATCGAACGAAGTGAGATTGAGCCGGGTGAGGGGTTGCTGTCGCGCGCGATACTGAAGAACCCCTCACCCGCCCTCAATGCTTTGCATTTCGGGCACCCTCTCCCGCAAGGGGAGAGGGGTCAGCGCATCACG
>DATHPL010000128.1:0-3746 GCA_035483915.1 Bradyrhizobium sp. | reverse complement strand
GGCTTTTGGCTGGCCGGATCAGTCTTGCTTGCGCCTGCCGAAGATCAGGGACGAAAAGGTCGAAGGCTCGGGTTTCGGAGGAGCCTCTTCTACCTTCGGGGAGCGCTTGCCTGCGTAATAGTGCCGGTGACCCCAAGATTTGGACCCAGCCGAGGCCGGCTTGCTATCGCCTTCCGCCTCCGTCTTGCTGGGCTCGGTCTTGTCGGCCTCGTCGGTGCTCACCGCCAATCGCTGGCCTTCGAATACCGCAGTCGAGCAGCTCCGATCGCTCACCGTCAACGAAGCGCAGATTTTTGCCGCCGCCGCGGCATCGGTGATGGGACCTGCCACCAGCCGCAACTGCATGCCGAGACCGTTGGTGTTTTCCTTGATGACGATGATGGGACGCAGCTTCGTCAGCGCGGCATTGGCCTTCGACTTGACGAGTCCGCGCCAAAGCGCGCGCAAACCGGGGATCGAATTGGCGCCGCCGACATCGACGCCAAACTCGGTGCGCCGGACCGTGAGTTCGGGCGCGGCCGAGACAGGCTCGGGCACAGTTTCCGCAACCGCCTTTGGAACTACGGCTGCGACTTCGGGCATCGGCGCACTGTTCACCACCTTTGGCGGCGCGGCCGGTTCGATCAGCTTTCCGGCCGCGGGATCGGGCGGACCCATCATCGATTTTGATGCCATCAGCGAGCCGGACGGCTGCTGTGCGGGCGCCGGCTGCGGCATCGAGAGCGACGCGACGGCGGCGGGCCCGGGCTCGGCCAGTGTCGGCGGCTTTGAGGCTTGCTTATCCTGTTTTTCCTTATCCTGCTTTTCCACGACAGCGGGAGCCGTTGCTGCGACCGGCCCCACCACAGGTGCCGGCGACGGTTTCGCGGCCGGCGGAGGTGAATCGACCGATGCCGTCACCGTCACTGCGGGCGCAGCGGCAGAAGCAGCCGAGCTCGCAGCCGGGGCAGGGGTCGGCGGGCTGGCGACGGTGCTAGCTGGCGAGGTCACGCTTGCATTGGCTTGGCTTGTATTGGGCTGACTCGCATTGCCTTGGTTTGCATTGCCTTGGCCTGCATTATTGGCCTGATTTGCGCTCGCCTGATTTGAACCGGTTTGACTTGAACCCGTCTGACTTACACCAGCTTGCGGAGGCGGCGCGGCGGACCCTTGGCGCGCGATTGCGCCGGTTACGGAATCGAGTCCCTGTTCGAGAACGCCAACGCGGGAGTAGAGCCGATCGCGATCGCTGTTGAGCGTGTCGACCGCCGAGGCCAATCGCCTGGTTTCGCTCTGGCTTTCCCTCGCCGTGAGTTGAAGCTGTTGCGCCTGCTTCAACAGGTCGGCCGATGCGGTCTGTTCATGCCGCATGCCGATCGAAGACTGGTTGGTGATGAGGGCTACAACGACCGCGCCGACCGAGACGGCCGCCCAGGTTCCGAGCCGCCAGAGCGTGCGCCGGTCAAATTCGTCTTCCTCGGCGAGCAAGCCGGAAAGCGCGCCGCCGGTCTCTTCCTTGTCGAAGCCGCCGCGCAGCCTGTCGGAAACCTTCGCCATGCGATGTCTTCGGCCCCCCTCAGGCCCCAACCGAATCAATCGGTAAACATTAACAGGAAATGGCCCGTCACCCTGAATCCCTGAGGCAAGTCCCACGGCGAATCGGGTTTCCATCCAACACGAAAACGCTCTATGAGGGCGATAGTGGATCGGACCACGCAACGCGCGCCTCGGCCATGCAGGGACGCCGTACAAGGGAATTCGGATGAGCGGCAGGACCAGCCTGACCATCGTGCTCGCAGCCGGCGAGGGAACGCGGATGCGGTCATCTCAGCCAAAAGTCCTGCATCCCGTCGCCGGCCAATCGCTGCTGGCCCATGTCCTGTCGGCCGCGCCGACCGGCGCCGGCGCCTCGCTCGCGGTCGTGATCGGACCGGATCACCACGCCGTTGCCGAGGAAGCGAAACGCTATCGGGGGAATGTCGAGACATTCGTTCAGCGCGATCGCAAGGGGACCGCGCATGCGGTGCTGGCGGCGCGGGAGGCCCTGGCGCGCGGGGCGGACGACCTGATCATCGCCTTTGGCGACACGCCGCTGATTTCGGCTGCAACATTTACGCGGCTGCGCGCTGCCTTGAAGCAGGGCGCTAGCCTCGCCGTACTCGGCTTTCGCGCCGCCGACCCGACCGGCTACGGACGGCTGTTGGTCGAAGGCGGACGCTTGGTGGCGATCCGCGAGCAGGCGGATGCGAACGCGGCCGAGCGCGAAGTCACGCTCTGCAACGCCGGCATCATGGCCTTTGACGGCCGCAAGGCGCTGTCGATCATCGAGAAGATCGGTAACGCCAACAGCAAGAGCGAGTATTATCTGACGGACGCGGTTCCTATCGTTCGGGACCTGGGATTGGAGGCTGTCGTGATCGAAACCAGCGAGGATGAAGTGCGCGGCATCAACACCAAGACGCAACTCGCCGAGGCAGAAAGCGTCATGCAGCAACGCTTGCGCAAGTCGGCCCTTGAGGCCGGCGTGACCTTGATCGCGCCGGAGACGGTTTATCTCGCCGCCGACACCACGTTCGGCAAGGACGTCACGATCGAGCCGTTCGTCGTCATCGGACGCGGCGTTTCGATTGGAGACGGCGCCGTGATCCATTCCTTTTCCCACATCGTCGAGACTTCGATCGGGAACAAGGCTTCGGTCGGCCCCTATGCACGGCTGCGTCCGGGAACGTCACTCGGCGAGGGCGCTAAAATCGGCAACTTCGTCGAGACCAAGGCCGCAACACTCGATGCAGGCGTCAAGGTCAACCATCTGAGTTACGTCGGCGACGCCCATATCGGCGCCAACGCCAATATCGGTGCCGGCACCATCACCTGTAACTACGACGGCTTCAGCAAGCACAGGACCGAGATCGGCGCCGGCGCTTTCGTCGGCACCAATTCGTCGCTGGTGGCACCTATCAAAATCGGCAGCGGCGCTTATGTCGGGTCGGGATCGGTGATCACCCGTGACGTGCCTGACGATGCCATGGCGGTTGAACGCAGCCAGCAGACCAACCGGGAAGGCGGCGCCAAGCGCTACCGCGAGATCAAGACCCGTGCCAAGGCGCCGAAGGCTGATTAATGCAGTCCGTTAAGCCTTACACTTAACGCTGTCTCAATCCGCAATAATTATTGAGTATGTCGGCGCGGCCGAATTTCGTTAAGACGAGCCGGGCTTTTTCCATCGGGGGTTAACAAACCGCATGTGCGGCATCATCGGCATTCTCGGACGCGCACCGGTCGCCGAGCAATTGGTGGATTCGCTCAAGCGCCTCGAATATCGCGGCTATGATTCGGCAGGCGTTGCGACGCTGGAAGGCGATCACCTCGAACGCCGCCGCGCCGAAGGCAAACTCAAAAATCTCGAAGCGCGGTTGAAAGAATCGCCGCTCAAGGGCCATACGGGCATCGGCCATACGCGCTGGGCTACCCATGGCAAGCCGACCGAAAATAACGCCCATCCCCACGCAACCGACAACGTCGCCGTTGTTCATAACGGCATCATCGAGAATTTTCGCGAGTTGCGGGAAAGCCTCGAAAAACAGGGCGCGAAATTTGCCAGCGAAACCGACACCGAAGTTGTCGCCCATCTCGTCAACGCTTGCCTCATCAAGGGCGATTCACCGCAGGAAGCCGTCAAGGCGACGCTGCCGCAACTCCGTGGCGCGTTTGCGCTCGGCTTTGTGTTTCGCGGTCATGGCGATCTCTTGATCGGCGCGCGCCGCGGT